>CAUQGR010000007.1:0-45465 GCA_963517545.1 uncultured Streptococcus sp.
GTTGATTTAACAACGTTTCTAGCCCCTCGGATTTTATCCGAAGGGCTATTTTTGTGTTCAGGGGGCATAAAAGGGGCATAACTTTTCTAAAAAATATTTTTCATCACTTTGTCCAGTACATCGATTGCTTCGTCTTTCATGTTCTTTGTGACATGGGTGTAGATAGAAGTAGTGACTTCAGAATCAGAATGACTAACCCTGTCCATGATTGTTTTTAGAGGGATTTTATTTTCTTATAAAATATTGGCCATCGCAGGCAGTATGTTTTTATAGGTGCTCAATTTGATTTATAGTAGATTGAAATAGAATATGAACAAATTGATGAGGGAATTTTAAAATAATTTCTAAGAATGCTTTAGAAACTATGGCGTACTATTCTAAACTCAATCTATTATATTTTTTTGGAATCCTCCTCTTATTTTGAGATGAATATCAATTATAAGTGATTTTCATATCCAGGATATTACAAAGAAAGGCAAGCTAGTGGCCACATAAATTTTATTTCATATTCTTTAAAGCTGTTTACTAGGTGAGACATTGCATTTGATTTTATCAAATAAGACTGATAGTTTTTTATTTATTACATAATTTATTTTATGTAATCTACAAACTATCCAAGGCATTCTTTTGTTCATCGTTGACAATATGGGTATAGAGGTCAGTGACTTGTGTACTGGCATGTCCTAGCTGATGGCTAACCAAAACTTGCGATTTAGTTGCATCATAGAGCCTAGTTGCTAGGGTATGGCGCAGTTTGTGGGGAGTTACACGTACTTTGAAGTCCTCAGAGTACTTAGCAACCATTTTCTCAACGCTGGAAGCATCAATACGATTGGGAACACCTCTGTAGAGAGTCAAAAAGAGGGCTGTATCTGTTTTTTCCGTCTTATAGCGTTGATTCCTAATGGCTAGATAATTCTCTAAATAAGGCTTTGCAAAGGCAGCAACATTGACCGAGTCGCGTTTGCCACCTTTTCGAGTGACATCAATGACCATCATCTTGAGATTGAGATCTCTTAGATCCAGATTAACAGCTTCAGATAAACGGACACCAGATGCCAAGAGAAGGGCGATAATGGCTAAATCACGTTCCTTATTTTTATTAAACGATGATAGAGCACGATTTGAGAGCTGTTGTGGGTAATCTTGGTCTATATAAGTCAGAAAACCTTCTGTTTCATCACCTAGAAAGAGCTTTTGTTTGATGTTTTCAGCTCTGGCAGCAAGTGTTTCTTTCTTTTTCTTGGTTGAAACTTTCTTCATTACATTACGATAGAAATAAGGCTCCCCCTGGTCGTTTTCAACCTCCTCGGTCAGATACTTGTAAAGACTAGATAGTGCTGATAAGGTCCGATTGATGGTTGTCTGCGAAACACCTTGCTTGGTTGTATTGGCATTCAGCAAAGGACGTTCACGTAGATAAATGATAAAGGATTCCATGTCTTTCTTAGACATATTTTCTAAGACAGATAAAGGTATATCAGACATTTTATCGGCGTTTGAGATACCAGACTCCAAAACCCAGCTGAAAAATCGATCGTATTCCTTGAGGTATTCATATAAGGTTGTAAAACTATAGGGAACGGCAAGCTTAGATTGGTAGTATTCCAGAACATACCAGGGCATGATTTGTTTTAGTTTGTCAATTCGTTCCAGTAAAATCTCACGTTTCATGTATTTTCTCCATAATTAAGTCTACTAGTAGTATAGCATAGACTCACATATTTTTCAAGAAAATTATAGTTTTTCGGAAAGATGTTACAGAAGATTTTTAAAGTGATAAAAAAGACTTAAATCTGTGTAAAACAGATCTAAATCTTTGGAGTTTTTATTGTGAATCATTATCTAGTGCTTTTTCTAGTTTCCAAATACTAAACCAGAATGAAATAGTCAACAGAATAAGGAAAGTAATAAAGAAATCACCCACTAAACTTCTGTTAATACTACACAACTGAAGAGCTATATAAGGAGCTATGAGATACAAAATGCATTGTATAATTGCTATCGTTTTCTTTTTCATGATTTTAATCTTACTGTACAGATTTGATACAGTAAACTCCTTTCTAGCTTTATCATTTCTAACTTAATTATAGTCTTATTTTACCAAAGTTCAATTATTTGTATGTGAAATGTTTTATCAGTAAAAAGAGGGGAAGTCCCCCTCTTAAGATTTTATTTGATTGCTTCTTTTAAAGCATCTACCTTGTCCAAACGTTCCCATGGAAGATCAATATCTGTACGTCCCATGTGTCCATAAGCTGCTGTTTGACGATAAATTGGACGCTTAAGATCCAGCATTTGGATAATTCCTGCAGGACGAAGATCAAAGATTTGACGCGCTGCTTTTTCAAGCTTGCTTTCAGCTACTCTTCCTGTACCGAAGGTATCGATACGGACAGAAACAGGCTGGGCAACACCGATAGCGTAGGCCAACTGCACTTCCGCCTTCTTAGCAAGACCCGCTGCAACAATATTCTTGGCAATATAACGAGCTGCATATGAGGCAGAACGGTCCACCTTAGTCGCATCCTTACCAGAGAAGGCACCACCACCGTGACGAGAGTAGCCACCATAGGTATCCACGATAATCTTACGACCAGTCAAGCCTGAGTCCCCTTGAGGCCCACCGATTACAAAACGACCAGTAGGATTGATGAAGAATTTTGTTTGCGCATCCAAGTAAGAGGCTGGAATAACCTCTTTGATAACCTTGTTAATGACATCATTGTGAATTTGTTCGTTGCTGACTTCTGGATCGTGCTGAGTTGAAATAACGACTGTATCCACACGTACTGGACGGTCATTCTCATCATACTCAACTGTAACTTGTGATTTAGCATCTGGGCGAAGATAGCTGATTTCACCAGTCTTACGAAGTTCTGCCAGACGACGAACCAATTTATGGCTGAGTGAAATTGGCAATGGCATGAGTTCTTCTGTTTCATCCACTGCAAATCCAAACATAAGACCTTGGTCACCAGCACCAATCAAGTCCAGCGGATCTTGGTCTGCATTTCCACGAACTTCCAAGGCTTCGTTAACACCTTGGGCAATATCTGGTGACTGCTCAACAAGCGACGGATGGACTCCCACCGTCTCAGCAGAAAAACCATATTCTGTATTGGTGTAGCCAATCTCAGCAATGGTATCACGAACCACACGGTTAATATCTACATAGGCATTTGTAGAAATTTCACCAAAAACATGGACGGAACCAGTATAGACAGCTGTCTCAGCAGCAACGTGCGCCTCTGGATCCTCTGCTAAAATAGCATCCAAAATCGCATCTGAAATTTGGTCTGCAATCTTATCTGGATGCCCCTCAGATACAGATTCAGACGTGAATAATTTACGTTCTGACATAAAAATGTCCCCCCTTAAAAATAGTGTTATAGAGTTACAAAGTACTGATAGGAAAACTCTTAGTAATGAAGACCTACCATCTTATCGGGACTATATAACTTTACCATTATACCATTTTTAAGTGCAATTTGCAGTCTATATACTCAATAAAAATCAAAGAACAGCTTTTTGATTGTAGATAAAACTGACTAAATTAGTAACATATACCTAATACAAGATGACGCTAACTTGTTTTGAAGAGTATTAATGTACTGTTTCAATTTCTACTAATCTATTTTCAATAGGTGTTTAACAACCTTAATATTATGCGTACTATTATTTTCAAACTATAGTGTCCTGAACAATAGTTTGAAAATGAAAAGGGACTTTATTCTTTTTGTAACCTTTCTGTAATAATTCTCTGCTGAAAAAATGATAAAATAGGTATGTACTGTTAAGGAGAGAATAATGCCCGTAAGAAAATTACAATCCTATGATGTAGACTATCAAGAAGAATTAAGCCAGCAGGTTCCTCGCTATCAAGATTATACACCTGAAGCGCGATCTGATGCCAATCTCAAGGAAATCCTATTTTTTGTTAATATCGCCGTTTTTTGTATCTGTATTGCTATCTTTAGTTTTATCTTTTTAGCATTAAAATTATCAACTGCTCTCGCATTTGTCATAGCAATCGGATTTAGCTTACTTGTTTTAAGAGTCCAACGCTCTATTATCAAACGAAAATTTAGAAGATAAATCATATCCCACGTCTAATCAAGTTAGTTTGTAAAAAATTAAGGAAAACAGAGGAATTTAAGATGAAAAATGTGTTACTCATCTTAAATTCCTCTGTTTTTTTGACCAGCTTGCCAAATATAATTATCTACTTAATTGAATAACGTGTAACCTTTTCTAATAAATGTTCTCCAAACATCCTAAACTGTAAAATTAATTAGTCTCGTTCCTTTTACCATTTTATTTTCTAAAATATGCTATAATAATACCAAAAGATAAAGAAGGAAGTCTTATGATTAAACTACTAGCCTTGGATATGGACGGAACCCTCCTCAATGAAGCCAAGGAAATCCCACAAGCTCACATTACTGCTATTCACCAAGCTATTGAAAAAGGTGTCAAACTGGTTCTCTGTACGGGACGCCCGCTCTTTGGTGTCCTCCCCTACTATCAAAAACTAGGACTTGACCTCCAGAACGAATATGTCATTGTCAATAACGGTTGTTCAACTCACCAGACCAGTGACTGGGGGCTAGTTGACTGGCAAGAACTTAGTCCAGCAGACATCGAATATCTCTATGACCTAGCTGAAAAAAGTGACGTCCAGTTGACTCTTTTTGATGAGGAGCATTATTTTGTCCTCGGTGGCAAGCCTAATCAAGTCATTGAAAATGATGCCGAGTTAGTCTTTTCAGACCTAACTGAAATTTCTCTTGAGGAAGCGACTAGTGGCAAGTACCGGATGTTCCAAGGTATGTTTTTAGGAACAGAAGAACAAACAGATGATTTTGAGCAGCGTTTTGCTGGGGAACTCTGTCAACGATTTAGCGGAGTTCGTTCGCAGCCTGTCATTTATGAAGCTATGCCACTTGGAACGACAAAGGCTACCGCTCTTTCTCGACTAGCAGATATTTTGAAGATTGATTCCTCAGAAATCATGGCCATGGGCGATGCTAATAACGATATCGAAATGCTCCAGTTTGCAGGGCTTGGTATTGCAATGGGAAATGCCAGCGATTATGTCAAATCTCTTGCGGATGCCGTTACAGCAAGCAACGAAGAAGACGGTGTTGCGCGTGCCATTGAGAAATATATTTTATAATTAAGAAGCCCAGTTCATATCAACTGGGTTTTGATATTTAAGAATTCCTAAAACTTTAGAAACTCTTTAGAAATCCTTGAGCTTTCTTTGATTTCTATGCTTTATACTAGAGTTATCAAAATAAATCAAAAGGAGAGAATCATGAAAACAGTACTCGACATTCATGGATTGTCCAAAAACTTTGACAAACAAGCTATCCTTCAGGATCTTCATCTAACGATAAGAGAGGGAGATATCTATGGACTTATCGGAAAGAATGGAGCTGGGAAAACCACCTTAATAAAAATTATTACGCAACTACTCTTTGCGGATAAAGGAACTATTTCCCTCTTCTCTAGCCAAACGGAAAATGAGTGGACCAAAGCTCTATCTCGAGTAGGTTCAGTGATTGAATCACCTGTAGCTCATAATCACTTAACAGCTTATCAAAATCTGAAATATTACTGTATGATTCGTCATATTCCAAATGCTGATCAAGTCATTCGAGAAACCCTAGACTATGTAGGTTTGACAGATACAGGTAAAAAAGTCTTTCGAGATTTCTCTCTTGGAATGAAACAAAGACTTGGTATTGCCATTGCCCTCCTATCCAAACCAGATTTCCTAATCTTAGATGAACCTATCAATGGTCTCGACCCAATCGGTATCAAAGAATTTCGACTCATGATTCAACGACTCAATCAAGAACAAGGGATCACCATTCTCATCTCTAGCCATATCTTGTCAGAACTCTACCTCGTAGCTAATCGTTTTGGTATTTTAGATCAAGGCAAGATTATCCGTGAAATCAGCAAAGCTGAATTTGAAACACTAAGTGAGGATTATATTGTTCTTAAGACAGCTGATCAAGAGAAAGCTTGTCAAGTATTGAAAGAACAAATCCAGCTCCAGTTCAAGGTTGTTAATCCTGAAAATGAAATCCATATCTTTGGTCAGGAACAAGATGTCAAACAGATTCTCAAGGAATTAACCTTGGCAGATGTTGCCATTGACGAGATTTACTATGCCCGTCAAAACCTAGAAGAATACTTCACTCAATTGGTCGAATAGGAGGAAAATCATGATACATACCATTCAAGCAGACTTTTACCGTCTTTTCCGTTCCAAAGGATTCTGGATTACAGAGTTCATTCTCTTTGTACTCATGTTAATGGGGGCTGTTTTTGGAGCTACTGGCCATCTGATGGCAATCAATACAGAAGAGCCAGAAATTCCAACCCATGGTTGGGACGGTGTACAAGCCCTGATTAACGCATCTAGTCAAGGTTCAAACCTCGTTTTTCTCTGTATTGTTCTAACTTGTCTCGTTCTCGGTGTTGATTTAATCGGAAAGCTCTATAAAAATAGTTTGACAGTAGGGGTTTCTCGTACAGAGTTTTTCCTTGCCAAAGCCTTTGTAGTGGCTTGTATTGCACTCTTGCAACTTATCATCAGCCTTGTGATTGCCTTTATTCCAGCAACTATCTTAAATGGATTTGGAACTATGCCTGATGGCTTTATTGGCAATCTACTGATAACCATTTCCCTTCAATTCCTTTGCCTCCTTGCTTGGCTTTCCATTATTTCCTTCATTCTCTATGTTAGTCATTCTTATCTTGCTGTATTTATTGGTTATTTGGTCAGCTCTATCTTACTTTCTATGCCAATGATCATCTTCCCAAGTATCAAAATTTTGCCATATTTATCATTGCAGTTTTTCTATGCTATGACTGCTAATAGTGAATCAATTTTCTATACACTTATAGTTAGCTTAGCTGTTATTCTAATCTTTAATCTAAGTGGACTGGCAGTTTTCAAAAAGAAAAGTCTATAAAAAATGACCTCCTCTAGCCTACAGAGGAGGTTTCTTTTTGTTAAAAGTAAATAAAAACTGACAACCATTGCCCATCTGTGCTTAGTTTCATCTCTGCACCGAGAAGATGGCATAATTCCTCAGTGATATAAAGGCCTAAACCAGATGATTCTTCAGTATCAGATAGATTTTCAGAATAAAAACGGTTGCTGAGATTTTCTATTTTTTTGATGGGCTGTTTGACAAGGTTTGCAATCTCTAAGACAAGCTCTTCCTTTTCCTTTCTCAAAGATAGACGTGCTTCTTCCTTACCATGCTTGAGGACATTTCCAAGTAAATTTTGTAAAATACGATCCAGCAAGTCTTCATCAGTCCTCGTTTTTAAACCAGCTTCAACCTTAAAATCAAGCGTGATATTTGCCGCCTGAAAAACATCATAATAAGCCAGAGTCTTTTTGGTGATAAAAGCTGAAAGATCCACTTCTTCCAGTTTCGGTTTGACAGCTCCTTCCATCAAACGACGATATTCTAGAAGAGCCTCCAAACGTTTGGAAACTAAATCAAGATGCTGGGCGATTTTTTGTAAGGTTTCTGCTTGGTTTTCAGGAGACTTTATCAATTGTTGGGTGTAACCTGAAGCGATAGTCAAAGGTGTCCGAATATCATGGGCGATATTGCTGATGGCCATATCCAGAGTCTGTTTTTCCCTTTTCATAACCAATCGAGATTGCTCTACTTCCTGAAATAGATTTTCAATATGCTGGTAGAGATGTAAAAAATGTTTGGAAAAAATACTGACTCCGACTCTTTTCATACTACCCGTGAGAATCTTGTCCTCAATCTGTTGACTCAAGTTTTTAAGTGCTAGATGGTAGCGAATTAATACAATCGATAAAATAATTAGGAGTATCAGTAGAACAAAGATCATCATGTAGGTCATTGCTTGTCTCCTTTTAATCTTACCCCAACTCCCCAAATGGTTTCAATATATTCTTGATTTGGGTCAAGCTGGTTTAATTTTTTACGAAGATTACTCAAATGCGTATTGAGGGTATTATCTCCAGGTAGATAGCTATCCTCCCAGACCAATTCATAAAGTTCTTCCTTGGTGAAAATTTTCTTAGGGTGTTTAAGGAGAGTTTGGAGAATCAAGCATTCTTTTTTAGCAAGACGAATGGTTTCCTGACTATTTTTGATTTCAAAACTTTCTGCATCAAACTGGATATTTTTCAAGTTTTGTGGTAGATTTTCAGTTTTTCCTATTTCCACAGGCTGTTTTTCTACGTTTTGACGTAATTGAACAGTAACCCTAGCAAAGACTTCGTCCAAATCAAAAGGCTTGACTATGTAATCATTGGCACCCTCTAAGAGGTATTGACTGATTAACTTCTTATCGCTCAAAGCCGTTAGCATAATGACTGGAGTTTGACTTTGTTCCCTAATAGATTTTAAAACCTGATCTCCATTTTTCCCAGGAAGCATGATATCTAGCAAAACGAGGTCAATCCCACCTTGGTCAAAACGCATGATTCCTTCTGTACCAGAAAAGGCTTGAATTACCTTATGCTCCTCAGTGAGAAGTGTTCGCAAAATTTCTTGAATGTCACTATTGTCTTCAATAACCAATATCCTAGCCATAAATACCAACCTTTCTGCAACTATTATAGCATGTTTTATTGATAAAGCTTAAACAGAAAAGCTCTTTTCATTAGAATCGTGCAACTTTTTTCAGACAGTTTTAAAAGATTGATTTCCTTATATTTTTCCTTTATACTGGATAAAAAGGAGAATAATATGTCAGAAACAAATCACGAAATCGATTCAAATTTTGCAGGTCGTTTAAATATCCTGCGTGCGGGCGTTCTTGGTGCCAATGATGGAATTATTTCCATTGCTGGTGTGGTTATCGGGGTTGCCAGTGCTACGAGCAATATCTGGATTATCTTTTTATCAGGATTTGCAGCTATTTTGGCTGGTGCCTTTTCAATGGCTGGTGGAGAATATGTATCCGTTTCAACTCAAAAAGATACCGAGGAAGCAGCTGTTGCGCGTGAGCAAGTCTTGCTAGACCAAGATATGGAGCTAGCCAAAAAGTCTCTCTATGCTGCCTATATCCAAAATGGAGAATGTGAAACCTCTGCCCAACTCTTAACCAACAAAGCCTTTCTAAAAAATCCACTCAAGGCTCTGGTAGAGGAAAAATACGGGATTGAATATGAAGAGTTTACCAATCCTTGGCATGCTGCTATCTCTAGCTTTATTTCTTTTTTCCTTGGTAGCTTACCACCAATGCTTTCAATTACCATTTTCCCAAGTGAATACCGCATCCCTGCTACTGTCCTTATCGTCGGTGTGGCCCTTCTTCTCACTGGTTACACTAGTGCCAAACTTGGAAAAGCTCCAACCAAAACGGCTATGATTCGGAATCTCGCTATTGGCCTCTTGACCATGGGAGTTACCTTCCTGCTAGGACAACTTTTCAGCATTTAATACTCAATGAAAATCAAAGAGCAAACTAGGAAACTAGCCGCAGGCTGTACTTGAGTACGGCAAGGTGACGTTGACGCGGTTTGAATTTGATTTTCGAAGAGTATTAGAATACAAGAAATACCTCGATTTTCAAGTCGAGGTATCTTTTTTTTACATTTGGACAATCTTGCGATAACTTCTTGAAGTAATCATGAAAATCAGCACATAGGCGATGAGGAAGATAGCGCAGATAGACAAGGTCACAATCAACATCATATTCGTATCTATTACACCAATCACTTTTAAAATCAGACTAAGCATATGGTAGGCAAAGGCTAGATGTATGAAGGCAAAAAGCAAAGGAAGGAAGAAAACAGTTAAAACCTGTTTGTTGATGGTTTGCTTGATTTGCTTTTGATCTAAACCGACTTTCTGCAAGATAATAAAGCGTTCACGGTCTTCATAGCCTTCAGAAATTTGTTTGTAGTAGATGACCAGAACGGTTCCGACCATAAAGATAATGGATAGGAAAATACCGATAAAGAAGACACCACCAAAGAGGGCACTCATCTGAGCACTAGCATCTGATAAATTACTACCATAAACATAGCTACCTTCCGTGTTTAATTGAGCATTAAATTGATCGAGGTATTTATCATACTCGTCAGCGACCTTGAGTTGTTCTTCTTCGCTGGCATTTACATTTATGCCACCGTAAAACTGATTATAGATAGCCGAATCTGGGAATTGATCCAAAAAGGCTTGTAAATCAGGTACAACAAGATAATTGTAATCAGCAGTCAAAATATTAAACTGATTTGGAACGTGGTTCACAATGAAATCTTTATTAAATTCTTCTTTGACAGAAAATTGATGATCATTCAGAATTAGAGTTTTCTGTTCTTTAACTCCCTCATTCTTGGCAAAGAGTCCGACCTCATTTCCTGATAGAGACAGTTTTTGACCAGTCATATTTTCATAATCTTTTTGGTCAAATACCATGAAAACTGTTGTGGGTTGGACACGATTTTGTCCTTTTTCAAAAAGGGTTAACTTGCTACCTTCTTGGTTTGCAACACCAAAGTAAGTGTAACGAAGCACTTCTTTCTCTTTAATCTTATAACCTTTGTCACTTGCAAACTGGCTCAAGAGTTTGTCCAAATCTTCTTTTTCAACATTTTGTCCTGAAACCCCAAAATCATGAGGATTTAGAACTTTTTTAAAGCTTTCTGCGGAATTGAAAATGCTTGTCGCTGCTGACATGGTTACCAAAACCATTGTTGACAAAATAGCGATAGTTGCTAGTCCAACCGCATTTTTCTTCATACGGAAAATCAAGTTGGAAACAGAGATGAGGTTATTAGGTTGGTAATAGTATTTCTTGTTTTTCTTTAAGATTTGAAGGAAAACGGTAATTCCTGCATTAAACAAGAGATAAGTACCAAAGATAACCAGCAAAACAGCTATGAAGAAGGTTGTTAAGGCTGTAAGAGGATCTTTTACCGTAAGGGCAAGATAATAGCCAATCCCTAAGCTAATCGAACCAAGAATCGTTTGGAGAGGTAGGAAACGACCTTTTTTCTCACCACTAGCTTTTTCACGAGAAAGCTGGAGGGCATTCATACGAGCGATTCGAAGGGCATTCAGGAACATGAGACCTAGGAAAATCAAACCAAAGACAACAAGTACTGTAATGACAACTTTCATCTGGAAGGTAGCGACCAGCTCAACCTTCAATTTCATCAATTTGAGCAAGAAAGCGAAAATCAACTTGTCAAACAAGGCTCCAATACCGATTCCTGCTCCAACAGTTAGAATCCCAAATAGCACTAACTCCTTAAAGGTCATACTGATAAGATGACGTTTCTCCAAGCCCAGCATGCCATAAATCCCCAGTTCCTTGGAACGGTTTTTCATGACAAAACTATTGGCATAGAGGACGATAATGGCTGACGCAAGGGTGACGACAAACATACCAAATCCAAGAGTAGCTTGAATGGTTGTCCCTCCACGGATTTCCGAAATCTTGGGATTGAAGGTTAGAGAGTAAAAGAGATAGGTGACTGTGACTGCCAAGAGAACAGCCAGCGCAAAAGGATAGTAGAGTTTGCGGTTTTTAATCAAGTTCGATACCGCTAACTTATTGGTTAATCGAAACATACTAATTCACCTCGCTTGCCATGACAGTCAAGGTATCAGAGATTTCTTGGAACATCTGACGTTCTGTCTTCTCTCCACGGTAGATTTGGTTGTAAAGAATGCCGTCTTTGATAAAGAGTACACGTTTAGCTCTGCTAGCTGCTGCTGTTGAGTGGGTTACCATGAGAATGGTTTGGCCACGCTCATTGATTTCATCAAAAACATCAAGTAAGGCTGCAGATGACTTGGAATCAAGGGCCCCTGTTGGCTCATCCGCAAGGAGAATTTCAGGTTCTGTGATGATGGCGCGGGCTACTGCTACACGCTGTTTCTGACCACCAGAAATCTCGTAAGGGTACTTCTCTTGCAATTGGTTGATACCTAGATTCTCAGCTGTCACCACCAATTTCTTCATCATTTCCGTAATAGGTCTTCTTGACAAGACAAGCGGAAGCAAGATATTGTCCTTAACAGACAGAGTATCTAGCAAGTTAAAGTCTTGGAAGACAAAGCCTAATTTTTCACGACGGAAGCTAGAAGCCTGTGAATTTTTAATGGTTGCTGTGTCAGTTCCATTTAAGTAAACCTGACCACGAGTTGGTTTATCCAGCATAGCTAGAATATTGAGAAGAGTTGATTTACCAGAACCAGACTCACCCATGATGGCAACGTAGTCACCTTTTTCCACGGTAAAGTGAATATCCTTGAGGGCCTCTACTTGGTTGCCCTGAAAACGAGTTTTATAAATTTTTTGAACGTGTTTTACATCTAAAAGTGTCATGAGAATCTCCTTTCTTAATATCCCATCAAATGAAATGTTGCTTGCATCATAGCGCATCCCAGCTGAACGCGCTCGATATCTTTGTGGCTTGGTTTTCTTGTTTTCTTATGTAAGATTTGTTTCATGATGTTACTCCTTTGTTCTTTATGAGTCTAGTTTACATCAAAAAAAGACCGCTTGCCATAACCTAACCTTACAAAAGAGACTTTAATCTTACATTTTTGTAAGATTGGGGGAAATGTAAGCAAAATTACTTAGAAAATAATTTGATTTTCTATTTTTAAAATTGTAAAATATAAGTGTGAAAAGGCTTACTTTGGAAAGGAGGAAGCGGGAACTATCATTTGAGTAAGCTTACCTAGATAACATACCATTAAATTCAACACTTTCAAATCGAACTACCTATCTATAAGGAAAGAAGGTGCGCTTTAATGAAACATAAAGAACATATACTCATCGGACTTCTCTATCTCCTCTCTCCATTCATCGGTCAGCTCTTAGTTGAAAAAACATACTTTATCGGTACAGAATTTACAGCTACTGCTTATGCTATTTGCTGGCTATCAGTTGTTATCAGTATCCATCATTTATCAAAAAATGTATTGTCTCAGCATGAAAAATCAGATTAGAAATCTAAGTTCAAAATAATATTTTTAGTTTGTAGATGAATCTGGAAAAATATTATTAAAAGTAAAAAAGCTTTAAATCAAGTAATTTAGACTATTGATTTAAAGCTTTTTGCGTATTCCAGATCTTTTGTAGAACCTCACCAAAACCAGCCTTCATTATCGTCAATGGCTTGGGCTTCTTTGCGTTTTCGTGGGCCTGTTCCGTACATTTCTGCTTCGATTTCTTCCTTGGTCGGCATGACAGAAGCTAGGATGATATAGATAATCACACCAAGCCCAAAGTTTGCAACTGTAAAAATGGCAAACAAGAAACGAACAAGGGTAACATCAAAGTTCCACTTGTCTGACAGACCTGCCAAAACTCCTGAAATCATGCGATTTCGTCTCATTTTATAAAATTTACTGTTCATGATATTTCCTCTTTCTGCTAGGTTAGTCATAGTATATCACGGGTAGGCTCGGCTTTCATCAGTCCTCAGGCTGATTTATTAGTAGCAATTTACCTCTACAAACTCCACAGCGATAGCGTATAGTATCAATCCTTCTCTTGCGATGATAAGTTTGCTGGCAGGATTGACAACGATAAAGCTTGATTGGCTTGGAGTTGTTATTGTGCAAGGAGGGCACAAAGCGTAATCCATCCACTGCTTTCAAAAGGGCCTTAAAATCCCGATCCTTGTGTTGATAGCCCTTCCCTTGGAAATAAAGGTGATAATGACAGAGTTCATGTCGGACAATTCTCCTAAAAACATCCAGACCCAGTTCCTGATAAACCTTTGGGTTGAAATCCAAATGCCCATCTTTTGGGAAAAATCGCCCACCTGTCGAACGTAGACGAGAATTCCACTGGGCATGATGGATAAAAGGCTTCCCGAAGTCTTCTAGCGAAACCTGCTTGACGTAATCAGTCAGTTTCATTTGGAGCTAGGAGCGACAGATTGACTTTTTCACGTTCAGTATCAATTTTCTTGACCCAAACGGTCACCAAATCTCCAACTGACACCACTTGACTAGGGTGTTTTATAAACTTGCGACTCATATGGGAAATGTGAATCAAGCCGTCTTCGTGAATTCCAATGTCAACGAAGGCACCAAAGTCAACTACATTACGCACCACACCCTCTAGCTTCTGACCAACCACTAAATCCTTGATATCTAGGACATCTTGGCGAAGCACAGGTGCGGCAAAGGAATCACGGAAATCTCGACCTGGTTTGAGAAGGTCGGCAATGATATCTTTAAGAGTTTCTGGACCAAGGTCTAGCTCTTGCGCCATTTCCTTGACTGAAAGGGACTTGAGTTTGCCTTGGGCTTCTTCATTCAAGTCTGTAATGTCCAAACGTTTGAAGAGTTCCTTAACAGCAGCATAATTTTCTGGGTGAACTCCTGTATTATCAAGGATGTTGCTACTTTCAGGAATACGGAGGAAACCAGCTGCCTGTTCAAATGCCTTGGTACCCAGACGAGGGACTTTCTTGATTTGGGCGCGTGAAGTGATTTTTCCTTCTTCTTCACGATACTTGACGATATTTTCAGAGATGGTTTTATTTAGTCCAGCTACGTGTGAAAGAAGAGCAGGGCTGGCCGTATTGATGTTGACACCGACTTGGTTTACCACTGTATCGACAACAAAGTCCAGACTTTCAGACAATTTCTTCTGACTGACATCGTGTTGGTACTGACCGACACCAATTGACTTAGGATCGATTTTAACCAATTCCGCAAGGGGATCTTGCAAACGACGAGCGATAGAGATAGCCGAACGCTTTTCAACGGTCAAGTCTGGAAACTCCTGACGAGCTAATTCACTAGCAGAATAGACAGAAGCACCACTTTCATTGACGATAACATAGCTGACTTCTGGAAAATCTTTCAGAACTTCCGCCACAAAGGCTTCACTTTCACGACTAGCAGTACCGTTTCCGATGGCAATAATCTCTACACCGTATTGACCAATCAAATCTGCCAGATTTTTCTTAGCTTCTTCGATTTGACGAGCTGATGCTGGTTTGACAGGATAAATGACCTGTGTTGTCAGCATTTTTCCTGTTGCATCCACGACAGCTAGCTTGGCACCTGTACGAAAGGCAGGGTCAAATCCAAGAACCACGCGCCCTTTCAGCGGAGCAACCAAGAGGAGATTGCGCAGGTTGTCAGAAAAGAGTTGGATAGCTCCTTCTTCTGCCTTCTCAGTCAATTCTGTCCGAATGCGGCGCTCGATAGCAGGCAAGACTTTTTTCTTAACCGATTGCTGAACCACTTCATCAATGTAGGTATTTTTTACCTTGAAACGAGCAGCAAAGAAGGCAAGAATACGGTCCGTTGCATGTTCAAAACCGACCTTCAAGACACCTAGCTTCTCCCCACGATTGAGGGCTAAGGTACGATAACCTTGCATATTTCCAACTGTCTCAGAAAAATCATAATAAATCTGAAAAACCTGTTTTTCATCAAGACTTTCATCCTTGACTTGGGAAGTGAGTTTGGAGTGTCTCAGCACCTCCTGATAAGTTAGAGCGCGTAAATTGACATCTTCCGATAAGGCTTCGACCAAGATATCAACTGCACCAGTCAAGGCCTCCTTACCAGTCGCAAATCCTTCACAGACAAACTTCTCAGCCTCTTGTTCTAAGTCCGCTACATTCTGCAAAATAAGGCGAGCAAGAGGAAAGAGTCCAGCTTCACGAGCAATGGTTGCCTTGGTACGACGCTTTTCCTTGTATGGAAGATAGAGTTCTTCTACATCTGCTAATTTTTCGGTAGCTAAGATAGCTTCTTCCAACTCCTTGGTCAACTTTCCTTGTTCTTGAATCTTAGCCAAGACAACTTCCTTGCGATCGTTGAGGTTGGTCAGACTTTTATCCAAGTCAATAATGGCCTTAATCGCCACCTCATCCAGACTACCAGTCATGTCCTTGCGATAACGCGCGATAAAGGGGATTGTCGCTCCTTCAGCTGTCAAACTTAGAACAGTATCAATTTGCTTTAACGTCACTCCCAAATCTTGGGAGATTTTTTCATATTTTTTATCCATGAATCTATTATACCACAAGCTAAACGTTTCAAATTAGCTCTTACAATTTTAAAACATAAGTTGGGGAATAAATTTACTTCATTTCAATATTCTATTCATTGAGAAGGTTGCAATTTAATTCTAATAGTTTACAAAAGGATCAGTGATTAATGTACTGTTTTTATTTTTTACAAAACGCTTTATAAAGCTATTTGTTGAAGTTAACGAATCAATTTTCAGAGCAAATAAAAAATCGCAAGCCTGAGCCTGCGGTGGGTGTAATCTATTTTGAAATTTTAAATAAAAAAGGAGCATTTAAGCCCCTCCTTTGAAATAACGGACACTTGGCTGGTCGGTGTACCCAGCATCTCAGATACCTTTTTCAAGGTGCGGCAGGAACCTTTCTGCCCTCAAATGTCTTTCGTTAATATTATTCTAGCACTATCTACTTTTTTTTGTCAAGTTTTCTCAATCTACCAGAATTAATACGACTTTGTAACTTGTAATCTTGTAAACGATACATGGTCGGAACATAAAAGAAATCACCACTTTTATGTAACTTAATCGCAACAAGAACATTATCATCAAATCTTTTTACGTATTCAAAACTAGCATCTTTCTCTCGTGGATTGACCCCAACGAAATCTGGATTACTTAGTATGAGTTCCAGGTCTTCAATATGATGAATCACATCATTGTGATGACGTTTTATCATATGGCTTCTTAAACCTTCTTTGTTAACTTTGATATCACTGGCTTCAAGAACAATATTAAAAATTTCTTTTACTTCGTCGGTCACCTGACCGATTTTTTCATGATCCATCATTTCCTCCGTTATTCCACAATTATTATATCGTAATCATAGTGTATATTAGGATATATCACGCTCTATTATTCGTTAGATACTCAATTTTAACTTTTCCCTTTTCCTCAAAATAATAGTATAATAGAGGTAGAATTTAGAATCGAGGTACACCTATGGCTGTAAAATTTACAAAACGAGACGACTTGGACAAGATGTTTGAAGAGTTTGCGAAACTCCCTGATTTGAAACAAGTCACTTTCCCTGATGACAAAGAGAAAAAAGCCAAAGCAGAAAAGAAAAACTAGATGACTGCTTTCCAACAACTCCCATCTAGTGTGCTTCAGACTGGGGCTATTTTTCTCTCTATAATCATTGAAGCCCTACCCTTTGTTCTGATAGGAAGTATTGTCTCAGGGCTGATTGAGGTCTATATCACACCTGACAAGGTTTATCATTTTCTCCCTCGAAATCGTTGGGGGAGAATCTTTTTTGGTACCTTCGTAGGGATTCTTTTCCCCTCTTGTGAATGTGGAATTGTCCCCATTATCAATCGTTTTCTAGAAAAGAAGGTCCCCAGTTACACGGCTGTTCCCTTTCTCGTAACAGCGCCTGTTATCAATCCTATTGTCCTCTTTGCGACCTATTCTGCCTTTGGCAACTCCTTCCATATCGCTCTGTTACGAGCTCTGGGTTCCATCGTTGTGGCTGTAATACTAGGAATTTTTCTAGGATTTTTCTGGCAAGAACCGATTCAAAAAGAAAATCGTTTGGCCTGTCATGAGCACGATTTTTCTCACTTGAGTCCTGCAAAAAAAGTTTTTCAGGTCTTTGTGCAAGCCATTGATGAATTTTTTGATACGGGGCGTTATTTGGTATTTGGCTGTCTCTTCGCCTCTGTTATACAGGTCTATGTTCCGACACGGATTCTGACCTCTATCAGTGCAACCCCTCTTTTTGCCATCCTGCTCTTGATGCTTTTGGCCTTTCTTCTTTCTCTCTGTAGTGAGGCGGATGCCTTTATCGGAGCTTCTCTACTCTCGAGTTTCGGTTTAGCACCAGTTCTGGCCTTTCTCGTCATTGGCCCAATGCTGGATATCAAAAATATTCTCATGATGAAAAATTACTTGAAAGCACGATTTATCAGTCACTTCATAACGATTGTGACACTCGTTGTCTTAGTATATTCTCTCTTGATTGGAGTCATCCTATGATTCGATTTTTAGTTTTAGCTGGCTATTTTGAATTGACTATTTATCTCCATCTGTCGGGCAAATTAAACCAGTACATCAACATGCACTATTCCTATCTGGCCTATATTTCCATGGTGCTTTCCTTTATCTTGGCTATTGTTCAATTGTATATCTGGATGAAGCAAGTCAAAACCCACAGTCATCTGAACAGCCGATTAGCGAAGGTAACGAGTATTGCTCTTCTGGCCATTCCACTTGTCGTCGGTTTAACTTTTCCAACTGTTAGCTTGGATTCTCAGACCGTTTCTGCCAAAGGCTATCATTTCCCCTTATCAGAAGGCACGGATCAAGCCATTCAGACAAGTGAAGGGACGACAAGCCAATATTTGAAACCAGATACCAGTTCTTATTTTTCAAAATCAGCCTATGAAAAGGAAATGCGAACTGCGGCGGATAAATACTTGTCCCAAGATAGTATTCAGATCACTAATGAAAACTATATGGAAGTCATGGAGGCTATCTACGACTATCCAGATGAGTTTGAGGGCAAGACAGTCCAGTTCACAGGCTTTGTCTATAATGACCCCAGTCATGCCAATAGCCAATTTCTGTTCCGCTTCGGCATTATTCACTGTATCGCAGATTCGGGTGTGTATGGATTGCTGACCAAGGGAAATACCCGTCAGTATGAAAATAACACCTGGATTACAGCCAAAGGAAAACTGGTCAATCACTACCATAAAGAACTCAAACAAAATCTCCCAACCTTGGAAATCGATAGCTTTACCAAAGTCGATAAACCAGAAAATCCCTACGTGTATCGAGTGTTTTAAAAAGCAAACCAAGTTCATAAAAAACTCTAAGCAGGCAGAGCCTGCTAACTCATGACAGAAAAAGAAGTTTATCCTATAATGAAGATGAACAATACCAATCCATGGTGCTTAATAGGGCTTTTCCTAGCCTGTATGTAAAACTGGATGAACAAGAGTCATGAGATAACTCGAATATGCCTTGAGCATGAAAATATCTTACTAGTAGCCTCTTGTTCTATTGTTGAAATAGTTAACAGGAGGTTTTTATAATGGAAGTCATGATTGAAACGTGGTGTGGAATTGATATCCACCAAAAGTCTATCGTTTGTTGTATTCTAGATGGTCCACTAGATAGCAATAAATCAAAGAAAATTCAGAAGAAATTTGGGACAACTACTGTAGCTCTTCACAATGCCTTAGATTGGATGGTATAGTTTCTTAGTTTTAAAAAAGCATCTTATAATAAAGCTATGGCATATAATACTGATTTTAAAATTACATCAAAGCGGAACATAGCCTTGTCGAGGCAGCTAAAGTTTTTGATGTTGGCGTCAAAACTCTCTTCACGTGGGAAAAGAAAGACGTGAACAAGGACACTTATAGCGGAAAAAGCGAGTCGTCAAAAAGCGAAAGATTCCTTT
This sequence comes from uncultured Streptococcus sp., assembly GCA_963517545.1. Classification (GTDB taxonomy): domain Bacteria; phylum Bacillota; class Bacilli; order Lactobacillales; family Streptococcaceae; genus Streptococcus. The sequence continues at coordinate 19,451 of CAUQGR010000007.1, forward strand.
AGAGGAATTGAAAGCCTTTGTAGAGACTCATCCAGATGCTTTCTTACGGGAAATTGCGGCACATTTTGATTGTGCTGTCCCTTCAGTATGGGCAGCTTTAAAGCAGATTAAGGTCACTTTAAAAAAGACAGCTAGCTTTAAGGAACAAGATCCAGAGAAAGTCGCTGAATTTCTTGATATTTTGGATAACCTAAAAGATTTACCAGTCGTATATATTGACAGACCGCTACCTCTATCGTCCTTATGTACGGGCTCCTAGAGGAGAGAAAGTCTATGAAAAGATTAGCGGACGGCGTTTTGAGTGGACTTCAATTGTTGCAGGACAAGTAGACGGAGAATTTATAGCTCCCATGATTTACAAGGAAAGTATGACGAGCGATTTCTTTGTGGAGTGGTTCAAAATGCAACTCCTGCCTGCTTTGAAGACACCTCATGTCATTGTCATGGACAATGCTAGTTTTCTTCCCAAGAAGATTTTGGATGAACTTTGCATTCAAGATAAACACTTTTTCTTACCTCTACCACCTTATTCACCAGACTTGAATCCTATTGAGCAAGCTTGGGCTATCTTAAAAAAGAAAGTGACGGATTTATTAAGGGAAGTTCCAAATGTTTTTGAATGTTTAGAGCGCTTTTTTAAAACTAATGACTATAATACGAGGGATTTGATGATTTTTCTTGACGATAGAAGACTTAGCGTCCATCATTTTAGAGCATATATTTATAATGGATTGAGCTTAGAATAGTACAACTAATTCTAAAACCTGTATAGAAATTATAGTGTATTGAAATAAGATATGAACAGAGAGATTAGGAAAGTCAAATTAATTTCTAGAAATGTTTTAGAATCCGTAGTGTACTATTTTAGATTCAATATACTATAATTTGAATTAACTATTTTTTTGTGCATATTCTATTTCAATTCACTATATAACTCAATTTCATAATAAAACACCTCAAAAGTTAGATTTTCTGGCTCTAACTTTTGAGGTGCAGCTCATTTATGTATGATAGTTTTTTTGTTATCATTTCATCTATCTTTGTTAAAAGAAAGAATGCTTGTTATGAATTTGGATCATCGAGACTACGGCCATGTAAACCTTTTTCACGTTGGACTTGACGTAGTTTCTCTGGTGTAACATCGTTTCCTTCTTCGTCCACAATTTTGATCCCTTCGATGTGGTGACGAACAGTGCGACGATAACCTTCGATGTACTCCTCACGTAGTTTGGCTTGTTCTACTTTTTCTTCTGGGGTCAAGCCTTCTGTTTTTTTCTTTTTGGCAAGCTCGTTAATACGATCAATTTTTTTAGGATCCATGTTTCTCTCCTTTATGATAAGATTTAATCCGTTTAACAGATTTTATTTGGTATTGATTTGGTTAAAACGTGCAAGTTTAGCTGCTTTTTGAGTTAAATGAGACAAGATAGCCAAACGATTTTGACGGACAGCCTGATCTTCGGCCATAACCATGGTATTCTCAAAGAATGCATCAATGACTGTGCTAAGAGCAAAGAGTTGTTTCACTTGCTGACTGGCAGTCCCTGACAAAACGAGTGATTCTACTGCTTCTGCCAAGGCTTTCTCTTCTTCATTCTCAAAGAGAGCTGAATCAACTGTAGCAACTCCTTCTGCCTTCTCAGCCAAGTTAAAGGCACGAGAAAGTGATTCAACAGATGGTTTGAAGTCTTCTTCCTTGCTTGCTTCTACGAGAGCACTTGCCGCTTCCAACATATCCGCCACAACAAAGTTCGAACTTGCAAGGACCGCTTCCTTAACGTCTTTTGGAGTAGAGCCCATCATCTTATCGACACGAGCCTTGATAAAGTCCATGACCTCCGCTTTATTTTCATAAGTTAAGCTGTCGAATTTCAAATCATAAAGGCTATCGATCAGCTCATCCATAGCAATGTGCCAACCAAAGGCATCCAAGATACGAACCACACCTTGGGTCGCACGACGAAGGGCATAAGGGTCATTAGAACCTGATGGAATCAAGCCTACTGAGAAGAAACTCAAAATCGTATCCAATTTGTCTGCAATGGCTAGAATGGCTCCAACCTTGCTCTCTGGAAGTTCTCCTTCGGCTGATGTAGGCATGTAGTGTTCACGAATAGCAGCTGCCACCGCTGGAGTTTCACCAGCAAGAAGGGCATATTTTTCACCCATAATTCCTTGGAGCTCGTCAAATTCGCCAACCATACCTGTCAACAAGTCAAACTTGTAAATGACTGCTGCACGGGCTAGGTCAATCGTTTCATCCGCTGACAAGCCTGCTTTTTCTGCCAAGAGAATAGCAATCTGACCAGTACGAATCATGTGTTCACGAAGGGAACCAATTTTCTCATGGAAGGTTACATTGTTTAATTTTTCAACAAGATCTGAAATCACCAATTTTTGGTCTTCACGCCAGAAGAATTCACCGTCTTCCAAACGAGCTACCAAGACTTTTTCATTTCCTTTGATGACATTTTCCAAATACTCTGCGTTTCCGTTACGAACAGAAATGAAGTTTGGCAAGAGTTTACCATCTTGATCACGGACAACAAAGTACCGTTGGTGTTCCTTCATCGAAGTCACCAAGACTTCTTCCGGAACTTCAAGGTATTTGGCATCAAAACTTCCCATAAAGGCAGTTGGGTATTCAACCAAGTTCAAGACTTCATTAAGCAAATCAGCATCAATTTCGATACGTACACCATGCTCAGCTTCGATTGCCTTGATTTGGTCAACAATCATTTGCTCACGTTCACGTGGATCTGCGATTACAAACTGCTTACGAAGGTCTTCTTCATAGCTCAAAGCTGACTGAATCTTAGTTTCTTGTCCCAAGAAACGATGACCACGGCTCACACGCCCTCCCTTGATATCAAGGAAATCCAAATCAAACTCTTCTTCATCTAAAAGAACAGTTAAAGTGTGAACAGGACGAATGTATTCAAAGCTATTGCCAGCCCAGTGCATGCTGACAGGGAAAGTCAATGACTTCAAGACATCTACAACACCAGGAACAATGACTTCAACTGCTTGACCAATTTCTTCCTTAGTGACATAGACATATTCTTCACCCTTGATTTCACGGAATTCGATATCTTCGACAGTCAAGCCTTTTCCACGGACAAATCCTTGAGCTGCTTTGGTGAAGTTCCCATCACTATCCAAGGCAATTTTCTTTGCTGGCCCCTTAAAATCTTCTGTCAAATCAGCCTGTTTGTCTGCAAGACCAGTTACACGAACAGCCAAACGACGTGGTGTTGAGAAGGTCTGAATAGCTTCAAAAGACAGGCGGTTTTCCTTGAGGAAGGCTGCCATTTTTTCGCCTAGTTGTTTTTCACTTGGTGTGACAACATAGGCTGGTAATTCTTCAAGACCGAGTTCTACTAATAAGTTTTTTGTCATGTTTTTTCTCCGAAAAATATCTTTTTATTTTCCAGTTTGCCTTATGTGATTGGCACGCAAGCAACCAACTTCGTTGTTTCATTGCTAAAATTGGAGCCAAAAGTCTCCAATTTTGCCTAGTATCCTTAGTTTCACTAAGGATACCTTCATCACTACGGCAACTGGCTCAGGGCTCACTCTGTTCGCCCATTTTCGTAATTTGTCACTCTCTTTATTCTGCGTCTTCTGCTAAGAGTTTAGCTCGTGTTGCTTCATCTAAAAGTGGGTAGCCTAGGCGTTTGCGTTCTGCGACAAAGGTTTTAGCTACGACACGGGCCAAGTTACGGATACGAGCGATATAGCCTGCACGCTCTGTTACAGATACGGCACCACGCGCATCAAGCAGGTTAAAGGTGTGTGAACATTTGAGAACATAGTCATAGGCAGGGTGCACCAATCCTTCTTCCAAGGCACGACCAGCTTCTTTTTCAAACTTATCAAAGTTTTCCAGCAACATTTCTTGATCTGAAATTTCAAATGAATATTTTGAGTGCTCATACTCAGGCTGGATAAAGATTTCTCCGTATTTTACACCATCAGCCCACTCAATATCATAGACAGAATCTACTTCTTGGATGTAAGAAGCCAAACGTTCCAAACCATAGGTAACTTCCGCAGTCACAGGGCCAGTTGCCAATCCACCTACTTGTTGGAAATATGTGAACTGGGTGATTTCCATCCCATCAAGCCAAACTTCCCAACCAAGACCAGCTGAACCAGTTGATGGGTTTTCCCAGTTGTCCTCAACGAAACGAATATCGTGTTCCAAAGGATTGATTCCCAATTTTTCCAAAGACTCAAGGTAAAGTTCTTGGATGTTTGATGGAGATGGCTTCATGACCACCTGGAATTGGTGGTGTTGGTAGAGACGGTTAGGATTTTCTCCGTAACGACCGTCAGCAGGACGACGTGATGGCTCTACATAAGCCGCATTCCATGGCTCAGGTCCGATAGCACGAAGGAAAGTGTAAGGACTCATTGTCCCCGCACCTTTTTCATTATCATAAGCCTGCATAAGCATACAACCTTGGTCATTCCAAAATTGTTGCAAAGTCAAAATAATTTCTTGAAATGTTAATTTCTTAGACATTGAATACTCCTTTAATTTATATTATCTTCTTAGATTTATTTATCAAGCAACCAAGAAAAGGCTGGATCCTGAAAAATATGACGTTTGGGCACAGTTTGTAAATTCTGATCGCATTCATCTATTGTACCTAATTTCAAAGCACAAACTTCTGGTATATTTTCTTGAACAGTGAAAATTTGACTATGACAGTTCTGGCAGTAATAACGCTGTTTTCCTGGAGAAGAACTATAGGAAACAAGCTTTTCTTTTCCATGCAATACTAGCTTTTCATTGCTAACTTTAGCATTAACTGTATAGGCAGACGCAGTTGCTTTCCGACAAAATGAGCAATGACAAAAAACTAATTCCGATAATTCCTCATCTAGAGTGTAGGTCACTGCTTTACATAAACAAGATCCTTTAAGCATTATGCTCCTTTCTACTTAGGCATTAGACGAATTCAAAAAGAACCGAATTTCAACACCCAAGCCTTGCGACTAGGGGCGTCAGAAACGCGGTTCCACCCTAATTTATTACTTCATTGTTTTTGAAAATACTACAGAAAGCGCCAGTTCTTTATTTTGCCCTACTTGGCTCCCACTATCCCAAGCTCGCTTGAAGAACGCCATAAGACTTTCTTTCCTGTAGACTATTATATCAAAAATTAGAATAATGTACAATTCTTTTTATGATTTTCTAGAAATCCATATCATCAACTCTTGGAGCACCAGACTGAACAGCAATCGCTTTTAAGGTTTCACGCTCCTCGTGACTCAGCTCAATTCCGAAACAATCAAGATTAGCCTGAATACGAGATGCTGTAACAGATTTCGGAAGTGGTAAAAATCCTTCTGCCAAGCTCCAAGCCAAGGCTATCTGGGCAACCGACTTTCCTTGATTTGCTGCGATTTCTTGGACTTCCTTGCTATCAAATAGTTCTCCCTGTCCAAAAGGTCCCCAAGCTTCCAATAAAATTCCTTTTTCACGACAGTAATCTACGACTTCCTCTTGATATACACCTGGCGCCAAGCGAACTTGATTGACTGCAGGAACAATATTTGCAGTTTCAAGCAAGGCATCCAAATGATGAGGAAGGAAATTACTAACTCCGATAGCACGGATTTTCCCTTCTTGATAGAGGTCTTCCATCGCTCTCCAAATTTCCGAATTTCGAATTTTCCATTGGTCATTTTCTCTGAGCGGTTTTGGGTTTGGCCAATGAATCAAATACAGATCCAAATAATCCAAGCCCAGCTTCTCTAAAGAGTCTTCAAAAGCCTGACGAGCTTGCTCATAGCTATGATTTGTATTCCAGAGTTTGCTGGTTACAAAAATTTCCTCACGCGGAACGCCACTATCTTGAATAGCACGACCAACGCTTTCTTCATTTTTATAGATAGCTGCCGTATCGATATGGCGATAGCCTGCCTTTAAAGCTTCTAAAACTGATTGGTAGGCAATCTCTCCATTTTCAGCTTTCCAGGTTCCAAATCCTAGAACTGGAATTGTAACGTCATTATTTAAAATATAAGATTTCATTATTTTTCCTTTCTATGAGAAGAAAATCCAAAGAAACAAATTCTCAAAGAAAACTTATCTCTTTAGATTTTGTGTATTATTGGTCACGGTCGTAATAGAGCTGGTGAGGTTTAAGACGAGTATCTAACAAATCTGGAATTGTCACAAAGTCATAACCTTGCCCTTTCAAATAGTCAATAACCTTTGGTAGAGCATTTACCGTCTCAGCATGGATATCATGCATAAGAATAATAGAACCATTCTTGACTTCACGCTGAATTTCTGTCAAAATAGATGCTTCATTTTTACTCTTCCAGTCCAGACTATCTACATCCCACATAATAAAACTCAAATCGAGGCTATTGCGAATGTCGTCTGTAATGGCTCCATAAGGCGGACGCATGAGTTTTGAACTAGAACCCAGCACCTTAGTTAGCGCATCCTCAGTATCAGTAATTTGTTTTTTGGCTTCATCAAGCGAAAGTTTTGAAAGAACTGGATGGCTCCAACTATGGTTTCCAATGACATGGCCATCTGCTTTCATGCGTTTCAAAATCTCTTCATTGCCAGAAACATTCTTACCTAAAACAAAGAAAGTTGCCTTGATACCATACTTAGAAAGAGTATCTAATGCTTGATTTGTCGTCGCAGGATTTGGTCCATCATCAAAAGTCAAGGCCACTACTTTACGATTTTTCTTTTCATAATAAGCCTTATATAGTTCTGCGTCCTTATCTAATAAATAAGAGGACTGAATAACTTCAAAGAAACTAGATACTGGCAAGGCAATCTCGTCTAGATTTTCAACTGACTGACTTGGATAAAGGATAATCTGACTATCCTTATAATCAAAGTTCCATGCAGACAAGTCTTGGTCAGAGAAGCCTTTAACAACTTGATCAATCTTTTCTTGCTCCAATTTCTTATCCTGTAAGAAAGAAGTCAGTTCTTTTAACAGCTTCTCTTTAGCCTTACTAGCATCTGAAAATAGTTGATCAAATGTAAAAGGTTTACCATCTTCTGTCAAATGCACTTTCGCTAGACTAGTTTTTTCAGTCTCTTCAACTTTTGAAGAAGTTAAATCATAGACTTGTTTCATCACACTTCGGTTGACAATCCCTTTTAAAGTCGAATCCTGTTTCTCCGTATAATAAAAAACCAGATTTTCCTTGTCTTCTAGATTATTTTTAATATCCTGTATCATGATTTCTTTTACAGATGAAATCACTTGCTCGCCTTGGAGAGGATAATAGGCAATCACTTCGGATTGCCCTTTACGAAAATGATCCTTCTGATTTCCCTCACTCAATTGATCATCTTTCTCTTTTTTGAGCGATTCAATCTTTTGCTCAAAACTTTGCTTTGTATAGACTTTATAACCAATAATTGATCCAAGGACACAAATACTTACTGACAAGATAGCTACTAGGGCTATTAAACTCATTCTTATCTTATCGTGATTCTCACGCTTTGCTCTACTTTTATCCATAAGACCATCATATCAAATTCAAGCTATAATTTCAATGATTTTGGAGGAAATAGTATATTAAAAAAGAGGGTCTTAAAAAATAACCGATCTCATTGCTGAAAATCGGTTTTCTAATGTATTTAATTAAAATTTACATAATATAAATTATGTAAACAAGAACTACAACAACAAATCTTTGACCTTCCCAATTTCACTTTTTGGAATCACTAAGTGAATCATATCCCCCAGATACATTCTGGTTGAGCCGTTAACTGTTTGGCTCTTACCATTATGGACTTGGGTTGTGATGAGGACATTGTGTGGTAGGTTGAGTTCGTGTACTTGTTTTCCAGCGATTTTGTCAGATACGGGGATTTCAATGAGTGTGACTTCTCCTTCATCTGTCGCTTCTTCTGGCAGCATTTTTTCCAGCATGGCCTCATAGACTGGGGCACCTTTAAGTAAATCCATGATGATATAGGCAACTAAGGTTACTAAACCAAGTGGCATGAGGTTGCGAATATCTCCTACCATCTCAGTTACGAGTATCATAGCAGTTAAGGGAGCCTTGGATATTGCTCCAAAGTATCCACTCATTCCCAGAATGACAAATATAGGAAATTGTTCCTGACTGACAAGTCCAATATTCACACAAATGACACCAACTAGGGCTCCAAGCAAGGAACCAAGAGCCAAAATTGGTAGGAAAATTCCTCCTGGAAGGCCACTTCCATAGCTAATCATGCTCCAAACAAAACGGATCAAAAAGTAAGCTAATAGAACTTGGAAACTAAAATTTTGCTCAGTTAGGGAAAGAACCAGCTGATTTCCACCACCAAGGATTTGCGGCAAGAAGATGCCGACTGGTATGATGAGAATAAAGGCAAGAATTGGATAATATGCTCTATCTAAACGGATTTTTTGACCAATCCAGTCATAAACTCTACCAACATTGAGTACAGCTTTTTCATAGAGAAAGCCGGAAAGACCCAGAAAAATTCCCATGAGGAGGTAAATCCAATACTGGTCTAGGGTCATGAGTGGGATATTATCTGGCATATCCAGTACGGGTGTTAGGCCAAATATGAGCAAAGAGACAAAGTTTGCTACGAGGCTGGCTGCGAGAGTAGATACCCAGAAAAAGCGTGAAAAATGATGATAGACTTCTTCTACAACAAAGAGAAGTCCAGCAATCGGAGCATTAAAGGCTGCGGCTAAACCTGCTGCAGCTCCACTCGCAATAAGAGAACGTTCCTCTACTGGACTGGATTTAAGCCACTTGGCAATTCCTTTACCACCAACCGCTCCGAGTTGAATGCTTGGTCCTTCACGCCCTAGCATAAGGCCACTAGCAATAGCCAAAATTCCTAGAATATATTTTTTCCAAAGTACGCCCCACCAGTTGAGGGTCATGAGTCCCTTTAATTCGGCTTCAACTTGCGGAATTCCTGAGCCTTTAATATCTTTTTCAGAGCGTGTCAGTTTAGCACTGAGCCAGCAGATGATTAGATAAAACAGGGCGATAATAAATAAATTAACAAATAGGTGCCCGTGATCTTGATAAAGCCCTTGTATCAGGTGGAAGCCCTTTTCAATTAAGAAACGAAAGGATCCGACGATAATTCCAACGACGAGGCCGACAATGATTCCTCGTCCAACTTGGGATAATATGGTGCTCGAGGCAAAGGCAAATTCTTTCTTGGAACTGAGTGTTTCTGACTGTTCCTCCATAATCATTCCTTCTAACTTAACTTTCTTTTTCTACTGAAACCAGTGATTTAACAGGTTCAAAGCTGGTTCGGTGAATTGGGGTAACTCCTATTTTTTCAAGTCCTTCCAGGTGTTTAGCTGTTCCATAACCAGCATTAGCAGCAAAATCATAGCCAGGGAACTGCTGATCGTATTCCTTCATCAATTCATCACGTGTCACCTTGGCTACTATAGAAGCTGCTGCGATCGAGAGGGAATTAGCATCACCTTTGATGATGGAAGTTTGTGAAATGGGCAAATCCAGTTTCATGGCATCTATCAAAAGGTGCTCAGGTTGAGGACTGAGCTGGGAGATTGCTTCCTTCATGGCTAGTTTGGTTGCTTCATAGATATTGACTTGGTCGATGACCTGATTATCCATGATACCAATGCCGATTGACAAGGCATGGTCTTGAACGGCTTGATAAATTTCTAAATGTTTCTTTTTAGGAATTTTTTTGCTGTCGTTGAGACCTCTAATCTTACAATTTTTAGGTAAGATGACGGCTGCAGCGACTACAGGCCCAGCAAGAGGACCACGACCAACCTCATCAACACCTGCAATTAAGGTCAATCCTTGCTTGTAAAGTTCTTTTTCATAGGAAAGCATGGATTCCAAACGAAGATCCTCATCCAATTCAGCTTGAATGGCTTTTTTACGTTTGCTGATTTCCTTTTGAACTCCAGAACGAGTATCCTGCTCGAGTTCTAAAAAAACAGTGCTTTCTAACTCCTTAACTGTAGCAAGGAGTTCTTTGATTTCTTTAATTGTCGCCATCGAGGTCTTCCAATGTATCTAAGGTATAGTTACCGAGTTTGCCATCGCGGACTTCCTTCACGAAGAGACTGTAAAAACGATCATAGTCGTCACGGAAACCGAGGGCGCGGGTCATATCCATAATAATCACAGGCGCTTCTTCTTCAATTTTCATTTGTTTGAAGCGTTCAGCCAGCTTTTCTGGATAATGTTCTTTGAAATAATTGATACCAAAAATAGTCACCTCATCCATAGGAAGCAACTGATCTTTGATAGCTCCAGTCAAGGCTAGTTTAAGAGCAACAGTTTCATCTTCGAACTTAGGCCAGAGAATCCCAGGTGTATCCAAGATTTCCAGGTCTTTATTGGTTTTGAGCCATTGTTGCCCCTTGGTCACACCTGGTTTGTTGCCGACAACGGCAATCTTCTTACCAGCCAAACGGTTCATGAGAGTAGATTTACCAGCGTTTGGAATCCCTATAATCATAGTACGCAAGGTTTCAATCTGGATACCACGTTCTTTCTGGCGAGCAATCTTATCAGCCATGAGCTTTTTGGCCGCATCTGTCACAACTTTTACAGTCACTTGCTCTTTAGAGTTGATAGCCAGAGTCTGAATCCCTTGTGATTCAAAATACTGACGCCATTCCTTGGTCATTGTTGGATCAGCTAAGTCTGCCTTGTTTAAAATCAAGAGTTTTGGTTTGTCGCCAACAATCTTAGTCAACATAGGATTTTGACTAGATAGAGGCAAGCGTGCATCTACTAAAATCGTCACAAAATCAACAAATTTTAAATTCTCCTGCACCTGTCGACGCGCTTTAGACATGTGACCGGGAAACCATTGAATAGTAGCCATTGAGTTTTTTTCCTTTCATAGCAAGGGTTTAGAGACCCTATTTTATTTTACTATTGTTTGAACATAGAGAGTTTTCAAATGAATGATGTCCAAGTAGTTCTTGTTTTATGACATAGAAATCTACCTTATATTATATCATGACTTCTTTGTTTTGTCCGATGATAGCCCTTCAAGCTTCCTGAATAGAAAAAGAAAGGACGAAATGTGTCCTTTCTAGATCTTAGCTTCTCTTTAACCCACCACAGTTGACAGAGAACCGAAATTAATTTAATATTCCTAATCAATTTGTTCATATCTTATTCTAATAAACTATATATTAATTATGGTGATTTATTCAATAGCTCAGCGAGTATAAGCGAGCCACTCATTAATTAGGCTAGCGATTTCTTTAGGTGCTTCAGTATAAAGCTCATGGCTAAAGTTCTCTAAAAAAATAGTATCAAAACAGTCTGGCAATTCTTTTAGGGCTTCCTCTCTCCATGTAGATTCATTAGGATAATGAGGACTGATAAACAAGGTATCTCCCACTTCTCTCTTAAAAGCTTGTATTTTTCTCCGTAGGCGGAGGATCGCTTCTATATTTTCATAATTTAAAGCTAACTCGTATCTATCATACTCCGCATTCCAGTGATAAGACTGTCTTACAGCTTTCTCCATATTTCCTGACCAATACTTTGCTTCAGATTTCTCTTTAGAAATAAGAAGAGCTAAGTCCGAAACGACTTGAGATTCGATATAGTTTTTAGCTTCCTCTAACTCTGTATCTAAAGGTAAAATCTTATCTAAATCTAGATAACCACCATCCAAAAGAATCAGTTTTTTCACTTCATGAAATTCCGATGCGAGATAACGAGCTAAATCCCCTCCAAGAGAATGGCCTATCAGACAGATAGATTCTCCCTCTACTATTTCCTTTTTAAACCATGCTTTCAATTCTGTTTCATCTCGAAAATGCTTTTCATATGGATTTAGAAAACAGACCTGCGAATCTAGTTCTTGAAGAAAATGCTTACTATGATAAACATTGCTTCCTAGACCGCCAATAAAAAATGTCTTCATTCAATTATTTAATACTATGCTTATTCATCTTTTGTTCAAAGATAGTCGTGATAATCTGACGCAATTCTTCGCGTTCTTTTTCTGGAATTTCACCACTTGTTTGAGCTGCAGCGTAGAGTTCAGGGTGTTCAATTGAAATGCGTTTAATCGTACGTGTCGTAGCATGTTTTCTGACGAAAAATGGGATGCGCTTAATCAAGTCTTGTGGTACAAGCGCAAGAATTTTCTCAGCAGTTTCCTTGTCACTAATCTTAGACGTAGTAAGCCCCTTCTTAATCATTTCCTGTTCTTTTTCTGTAAAATCTTTTAATTCCATTCGATAAATCCTCCTATTTTCTCTACCTTAAATTATATACCAATTGTAGCAAGACGACAAATAGTCTGTTTGTAAAATCTTCTCTATACTACAACTTTCCTGTCGCTCATAATTGCTCTTTAATGAAAAATCACAAATCCTTTTGGAGAGATGACAAGCTGATTCTCCAATTCTTGGCAATTGCTTGCTAGTGCTACTGCTTCCTTCTCTAAAAGATAATCTTCTTTGGACTGGTTAAAGATAGCTTTAAGAATTCGTCCATCGCATTTCCATTCCAAAGCTACTAGATCAGGTTTGATTTCTTGAAGGCTATACTTACCATGCGAAATGATTGCTGACGCATATTTCCGTATCTGGATTAGCTTCTTCATGAAGCTCAGCATATCATTGTCACTTGATACGCGTTCCCAAGGCATACAACGACGACAATCTGGGTCTGGACTGCCAGTCAAGGATAACTCTGTTCCATAATAGATGCAGGGTGTTCCTTTTTGTAAAAAGAGAAAGGCTAGGGCTGATTTGACCAGTTGAACGTCTTCATTTGCCGTCCACAAGATTCGTTCTGTATCATGCGAATCCAAGAGATTAAACATAACCTCTGAAATCTGTTGCTTGTAATACATAGACTGGCCATTGATTTCATCGATGAACTGATCCGTCTTCTTAATTCCTCGTAAGAAATACTCCTTGATGCTATCAGATAAAGGATAATTCATGACCGCATGGAACTCATCTCCATTTAGCCAAGGCTGAGACGTATGCCAGACTTCTCCTAAAATATAAAGATCAGGCTTTTTAGCTAGAACTGCCTTGCGAAAATCCTTCCAGAATTGATGGTCAATCTCATTAGCCACATCCAAACGCCAAGCATCGATATCAAACTCTTCAATCCAATAAGTCGCAACCTTTAATAGATAGTCCTTGACCTCTGGATTGGCTGTATTTAGCTTAGGCATATAGTCCTCAAAACCAAAAGCATGATAGGGTAACTCTCTCTTATTAGCAAGCTTATCAGTCGTCACTGGGAATTGTTGTATATGGAACCAATCCTTATAAGCAGACTCCTCACCGTTTTCGATAACATCTTGCCATTGAGGCGATTGCGAACCAATATGATTAAATACAGCATCCAGCATGATTTTTATACCTCGCTGATGCGCTTGCTCGACCAGCTCCCGAAATGTCTCCTTGTCTCCAAAATGACGGTCAATTTCAAAGTAATCTGTCGTATTGTACTTATGATTGCTCGTAGATTCAAAGATAGGACAAAGATAAAGTCCAGTAATTCCCAAGTCTTGCAAGTAATACAGATGGTCAATAATCCCCTGTAAATCACCACCAAAGAAATCATCACTCTTAGGTGTGACAGATGAATCCCAGTCTAAAGTCCCTTCTGGGTTTAATCGAGCATTTCCATTAGCAAATCTCTCAGGAAATATCTGATACCACACCGTATTTGAAACCCAGTCAGGAATCAGGCATGCATCAATCTCATGAAGATAAGGCAACTTAAATCCATTTCCAATAGCATGAAGATTTTCTAGAGAATTTTCCACGCAGCCTTTATCGCCATACAAAATGCTTTGGCCTTCTGTATCCTGAAGTTCAAAGAGATACTGGATACGTGCAAAGTCAACGGACACTTCAACCTGCCAATAATCAAAGATGGCATCAGAAGTTATCTTAGCCATTTTCTTTGTATCTTGATAAAACTCCTCCATAAAAATAAAAGGGTCCCCATAATGCAAGTTGATGCTTTCAATATCCCCTTTCTTAGTTCGAATCCGAATATGAAGTTTCTTATCCTTATAAAGATAGGCATGCTCCGACTCAGGCCTATGGTAAATAGCACTTAATTCCATCAATTTGTCTCCTAAAGTTTTAATTCAAATTTTACGCAAACGTTTTCAAAATCAATAAATCCAGTATACTATTTTTGTAAACTATTTGCAAGGAATGTCCGTAGATTCTAGTGGTTTGGTTCTATAAATAAAAAAGCAGCCAGTCTTACAACTTGCTACTTTTCAAATGATGATTTACAAATGTCTTTCTAACCATTCTATCTTTTTAAAATCCTTATTGTTATTGTGATTATTTCGATAGGAGTCTTGAGAAGAAGCTTTGTAAATACTTAAAAACTGTTCCAAACTTGGAACGCGAAACGTGATGTTCTCAAGATGAATCAACTCTATATCCGATTCCGAAACTCCTGCAAAATCAGGTAAAGAATCGATACTTCCGAATTCAACACTCAGACCATCTTTTTTGAATTCATGCTCATGAATATCTATTAAGGCATAGCCTAAGTGTTTCATCACTTTCATTATCTTGTCCCACTCATAAATTCTGAGTTGATCGGGTGCTTCCCAACCTCTAGGGTCACCAGGCACATGAATGTCAATGTCAGACGGCCCCCATTCTTCATTTGATCGGTATTCAAAACCCAAAGACCCCATGAGCGTCGGAGTGATTCCGATTTGGTTTAAATGAGAACAAATTGTTCGAAATTCATCAAATAGAGAATTCATTCCTCCTCCAATCGTTGATATAGAACTTAATTTCGTTGTGAATAATAAACTAATTTTTATTTTCTACTCTTTCGGTTTTGAAAAGACTTCAATATGTTGGCCCAGTACCTTGATTTCTACAGGTAGGTTATCCGATTTATCGCCGTCAACATCTGACTCCAATTCACTATCTGAAGAGATCTTAATATTACGCGCTTTGATATACTCGATATTATCATTTGCGACAACATCCCCTTTTAGTAAATCAGGAATAACGGATAATTTAGAGAATATTGAAGCATCTTTCAGAATCAAAATGTTGGCATAGCCGTCCTTGTTTTCTTCAAAGATTTTCTTATCAGCGAAGTAATTTGTCAAGAGAACCAAAACATGGCTAGCTTCACCAACATAATTTCCATTTTCTGTCTCAACCTTAATGTTAAAGACCTGATCCGTCATAACGGACTTCATAGTATTTACAGCATAAGCAAGAATACCAAATTTTGTCTTATCTTCAATTTCAACATTGTGAATCGCCTCAGGCAGAGAACCGATACTAAAAATATAACCAAAATAGTTATCATTTGCTTTACCGATATCAATCTTATTGGTTAAATCAAAATCCAGTTCGTCAATCGCGCCATCGATGTCTTGATTGATTTCCAACAGTTTTGTAATGAGGTTACCCGTACCACCTGGAATAATCCCTAACTTAGGAATGTAGTCTCTCTCAGCAATACCCGAAATGACTTCGTTGACAGTTCCATCTCCACCAAAACACACCACTGTATCGTACTTCTCACGAGACGCTTCTTCAGCAAAATGTGTTGCATCCAGCGCTTTTTCGGTAATTTTGGTTTCCACGTGCTCAAAGTATTCTTTGGCTTTATTTTCCAGCTTATCTTTGTAATCCAAAGCCTTCTCGCCACCAGAAGTAGGGTTGATAATTAACATTGCTTTTTTCATTAATTTTCTCCTTAATCTTCGTTAGAAATCTTTATATTTCATTATATGAAACTAAATGTACCCCTATTATACAATGAAAATACAGAAAAGAGAAATCTGACGTACTAGAGATTAATATGATTTTATTCTATTTTCCCATCGCATAACTACATCCTTTAAGGGTTTATCCAAGTAAGAATAAGCCTTATCCTTTATCCAATTAGGAATGCCGTAAGCTGCCTCTGCTATGTTGCCAGTTATTGCAGCAAGTGTATCACTATCGCCACCAAGTGAGATGGCATTCCTTATCGCATCTTCGAAGTCTCTACTTTCAAGAAAGGCAATAATGGCTTGAGGGACAGTTTCTTGACATGTTTCGTTAAAACGATAGTTAGGGCGGATTTCATCTAAATTTTGAGATAGATTGTAGCCGTATGTCTTCTCTATATAATCCTTAATCCGTCTTTTACATTCTGTATGATTGTCATTAATTGGTTGCTCGTACTCTCTACAATAACCACCAAAGTAAAAACGACACAGAAAGATAGCATCAGCTGTAGCCATAGCGCCTTTGACACCTTCTGGATGATTATGAGTTACCTCTGCAGAAAGACTCGCAAGTCTTCTAGATGATGGCCACATACCAGATCTTGCACAAAAACCACAGTCCATGACCCAAGCACAGGGAGCAACACGCATAGCTGATCCATTCCCAAAGCTATTATAAGGCTCACGGTTATCGCTCTTTAGCCATGCATTAAACCGAGCACCATAATCAGCATCCGGATACATTCTGCCATATTTCTTTATGGCGTCAATAAAGTCATCCTTCTGCCCACCATTCATGATTGCTTCTGCAACTGCACAGGTCATAACCGTATCATCTGTGAAAAAGCAGTCTTTCCGAAATAAAGGAAAGTCCTTTGTTTTGATATTGTTCCACTCGTAAACAGAACCAACAATGTCTCCAACGATTGCTCCGAGCATAAGATACCTCCTTGTGAACTATTGGTTTAGGCTGACATTTCTACTTACCATACTCTTTTATTTTATCAGCATATTCAGTCAAAAGATTCTTTGAATAAATTTTTTCAGCTTTTGAATTTCTAACTTCTTTCCAAAGAATAGAAGCTACTTTTAACTTGTTTGAGTAGTTAAGACTATTTTCGTCTGTACAGAAATCCTTTAAAAATTGATTCCATTGACAAACTGAATGGTCATACTTGGCATAATCTGAATTTCCATAATAAACTTTTAGCATATTTTGGATTGTAAAACTCAAATCATTTTCTCTTTTTACTTTTCTCCAAGCTGTAGCCATATCAGCAGTAAATTTAAATGGCGAAACATCTGTTAAAGCTGAGAAATATTCTCTAAAGTGTGTATTAAAGGAGAATCCACATTCAAGTAAGGGAGTATTTAAGGTAACGACTTCTACTTGTTTCTTTTTCCTTTTTATTGATGATTTTTTAATCAAATTACTCTTAAAGTACTGCTCAATAATATGATTGAGTTCTTGTTTGGTACCTCTATATTCTAATCCTAATGATTTACATAGTTGTGAAAGTTCATCACGATACCAATAGTATTTATTAAACTCATCAAAGGATGTGATTTTATCAAACTCAAGTCTGCTCTCTATCAATATTTCATCTCCACCAAAAACAATTTATTTTTTCACTCAAAGAGTACCTTACTATTTGCCTGTGTTCATACTTAGGATTCAAGTTCACAATCACACACTCAGCGGTCCAGACTTACCGTATCATTTCGTCGGTTCCCCCCTCATTCTACGAGTCCTATCCCATAGATGGAGCATCTACTTCTACTTCGCTGATGCCTCAGCTCGTACAAGTAGTGATACGCCTCAACGTGTGATAATATTTTTCTTTTATACTAATAAACAAAAGGCAATGAAAATCATTTTAAAATGATACTGTGGAACGGAAAGATTTTCGCCAGTTCCAAAAGAAACGATTATTCATCACTCTGCTTTAAATTATAATAGATATTTCTCTAACATAGATCATCTAATTAGCAAATCGTTACTTTCAATAAAGGATATCCTGATCTAAATTTTAAAATGTTCTTTCCTTACTAATTCTATTACTCGCTAATATAGTATAAATCAAATAACTAATAAAAATGATAATAAAAATAAGATTAATTTTTAACACAAAATAGAGATTTAACAAATTTGCGAACACATGAAATAATATACAGTATCCCACAGATTTCGTTTGACGGTAAAGAAGCCCTAAAACAAAACTTAAAAATAATGTATATATAAAAAATAAAATAAAAGGAAATCCCTGATGACTTTCTCCAACTATAAACCATAAAGGCAGATGCCATATTCCCCAAATTGATCCTACAATCAAATTAGATTGCCAATAAGTATATTTTTTATCAAGTAATGGCTGTAATATTCCTCTCCATCCTAATTCTTCATGTCCACCACCAAAAAAAATTAATTGTATAAAGAATAATGGCATCAGATAAATTGATACTCCATTTAATTCTAAGGAAGATACAGAAAATAGTATCAAAATTGCTAACAAATGAATAATGAAATAAATACTACTATTTTCTTTCTTACTAAATACAAAATGTTTAAATTTTATATTATTCCTTTTCAAATAAAAGCCACTTGCAATAGCTGGTCCAAGTGCACCTACTATATGTAATGCTCTTCCTATAATCGTTTCTAACCCCAAAATATGAGATTGCGTAAAGATGGCAAGAATCCCCCAAGCTATATAAGTAATTCCAAATGTACAATAAAGATAATTTTTTAAATTCCTTTTATCAATTTCTGTCATTTTATCTTCCTAATCTTGATTATTCTACGTATAATATTTTTTACTGCTTCTTAGTTGCTCTCGATTATAACTACCTATATTCTATCATAAAAACACAAAAAAGCCTTACAATCAAGGCTTTTCATTATTGATTCATACCAAGCTTTCTATGCTTTTACAAGCAAAGCTACACACTCAGCGGTTCGGACTTATCGTATCATTTCGTCGGTTTCCCTCCTCATTCTACGAGTCCTATCCCATGGGCAGATCATCTACTTCTACTTCGCTGATGCCTCAGCACGTACAAGCAGTGATACTGCCTCAACATGATGTGTTTGTGGGAATAAGTCCACCGGCTGTACTTTCTTCAACTCATATCCCAACTCTTGATAGAGTTTGATATCACGCGCCATGGTGGCGACATTACAAGAAATATAGGCGATGCGGTCAGCTCCTGTTTGAGCACTTGCTTTGATAAAGCTTTCGGTCAAGCCCTTACGTGGAGGATCAACCAAGATAACGGTTGGTCGAATACCGTCTTTAAGCCAGTTCTTCATAGCATTTTCAGCTGTGTCACAGACATAGTGGGCATTTGAGATATTGTTCAACTGAGCATTCTTCTTGCTATTATCAACTGCTTCTGGAATTACTTCCACACCATAGACTTCCTTAACCTGCCTGGCTACTGATAAACCTATCGTTCCAATTCCTGAGTAGGCATCAATAACCACATCATCTTCTTTTAACTCCGCAAAGTCAATGGCTGTTTGATAGAGTTTTTCAGCCATTTCAGTATTAACCTGGTAAAAGGCTGGGCCAGCAATTTGGTAGTCATTTCCCAGCATCTGGTCGGTAATATAGTCTTGACCATAAAGAGTTTTCCACTCCTTACCAAAAATCGCATTGGTATTCTGGTCGTTGATATTTTGCATAACAGACACAATCTCTGGAAACTGCTTGATTAGTTGATCAATCAATTGTTCCACACGGAAAACTTTAGGACGAGTAGTTACCAAAATCACCATGATTTGTTCTGAGTAGTAACCACGACGCACCACAAGATTCCGAATCAAGCCAGACTGTTCCTTTTCATCATAAGGCTTCAAATCATAACGACGGAGTAAGTCGCGTAGGGCTACTACTACCTCGTCAATCACAGGATCCTGGATAAAGAAATCTTCGAGAGGCATGAGGTCATGCGAATTCTTACGGAAAAAGCCAGTTTCCAAGATACCATTGACACGACGAACAGGTACCTGCGCCTTGTTGCGATACTTGACTGGATGTTCCATGCCAAGCGTTTCAGCAACCTCTACATTTGCAATGTCAGCAATCTTGTAGAGACTATCTTTAACTTGCTTGGTTTTAAACTTAAGCTGTTCTGGATAAGCAAGATGACTCAAGTCTGCAATTCCTGAACGCAGGTAAGCAAAATCTAGATCTTTATTACGGTGTGGCGACTGGACAAGGTATTCTTCAACTTTCCCAAAGCCAATCTTTTTATTAACCTTGAGAACTCGCATGAGGATTTTTTCACTTGGTAAAGCATTTTCTACAAAAAATACCAAACCATCCACCTTGGCCACGCCTGCACCTTCGTGGGTCAAATCAACAATTTCAACTTCTACAATATCATTTTTCTTTAACATTCTCTTCTCTTTCTATTGGCCGACAAAAAAGACGGCAACGTTACGGTTACCATCTATTATACCATGAAATTTGTAATCAGATTCTCTTTATCTATGCTAGTTCATTTCTTTAAAGGCTGCTTCTGCATCTGCATTACTGATAGCACCAAATTGAATCTTTCCAATCTTACCTTGGCTATCAATTAAATATTCTGTAGGAATGCTTCGAATTTGATAAGCTTGGAAGGTGGTTGCTTTGGTATCATAAAGAACTGGGATATCCTTATAACCTTGATCTTGGAACCATTGTGGGAATTGCTCAACAGTTTTTTCACCTTGAATTCCTGGTGCAATGACACTAAGAATTTCGAAATCACGATCTGGTTTCGCCGCTAGTTCCATCAACTCTGGCATACTTTTCTTACATGGACCACACCAGGAAGCCCAAAACTTCAAGTAAACTTTTTTACCCTTATAATCAGATAACTTAACTTCTTTACCATCCATGGATTGCAATGTGAAGTCTGGAGCATCTTTTCCAACAGCAATTTGTTGTACAGTCGTTTCTTGTTTTGGCTGTTGTGGAGCTTGAGTCTTTTTAGTTTCTTCCTCACCACAGGCCATCAATACAACTAATGACAAGAGGCTTAAGCCAGCAAACATTACTTTTTTCATCTTTTTCTCCTTTATTCAAAAATTCCAGCTAGAACATTTACTTGTCCCAGTATTAACAAAATTCCCATTAAAATAATGAGGAAACCACCAATTTTCTTTAGTAGCATCATATGACGCTTTATTTTACTAAAATAAGGCATGACTACACCTGAAGCTAGTGCCAAGACTAAGAAGGGAATGGCCATCCCTAGAGTGTAAATAAGAGTATATATGGCTCCTTGCCAAGCTCCATTGCCCCCAGAAGCCGCAAGTGCTAAAACAGAACTCAAAACTGGACCGATACATGGCGTCCAACCGAAGCTAAAAGTAATACCGAGTAAAAAGGCTGACCAATAACGATTAGCTTCTGATTTCTTAAAAGTAAAGCTTTTTTGAACTTCTAATTTCTTAAAATGAAAAATTTCCATCTGGTGAAGGCCCAAAATGATAATAATAGCTCCCATAACATATCGAAACCAATTGGCATAGAGAATATGACCAAAGTAACCAGCACCAAAGCCTAGAATAAAGAAAATGAGAGAAATACCTGCGATAAAGCAAAGTGTTCGAATCAAACCTGACCAGAGAACCTTTCTCCCAAATAAAGAAAAGCTTTTTGCACTTTCCTGATCATCCAGTAAAATCCCAGCATAAACTGGTAACAGAGGAAAAATACAAGGGGAAAAGAAGGACAAGATCCCTGCTAGAAAAACGGAGATTGAAAATACTAGCGTTTCCAATAAAGAACCAACTTTCTTAAGAATTTAAACCTATTGTACTATAAATATTAAAATTTGTATCAAGTTTGCTACGGTTAACTGTTTTTGTCATTATATTATATGAAACAAACTCTTTAATAGTACACTATGTTTTCCAAAACATTGTTAGAAATTGATTTGAATTTCTCAATCAAGTTGTTCGGTTTTTTCATTTCACTATAGATAAAAGAAAAATTGAAGAAAATTGTCCAAAGAGC
Source organism: uncultured Streptococcus sp. (assembly GCA_963517545.1). Lineage (GTDB taxonomy): Bacteria > Bacillota > Bacilli > Lactobacillales > Streptococcaceae > Streptococcus. The sequence continues at coordinate 41,195 of CAUQGR010000007.1, forward strand.
CACTTTTTCTTCAATCTACTTTTACTTATTTTAATAAGTTCCTTCTTCACCTTGACTAGTCAAGATAACAGGTCCATCTTTTGTAATCACGAATTGGTGTTCATACTGGCATGACAGTCCACCGTCGATGGTTTTATGCGCCCAACCGGTCTTCATATCTGTATCAATTTCCCAGTCACCTGTATTGATCATTGGTTCAATGGTTAAGACCATTCCTTCACGAAGACGGAGTCCACGACCTGCAATACCATAGTTAGGAACCATTGGTTCTTCGTGCATGGTTGGACCAACACCATGTCCTACAAGATCGCGAACAACACCGTATCCACGGCTTTCAGCGTATTCTTGAATGGCTGCACCGATATCACCGATACGATTTCCAACAACAGCTTGTTCAATCCCCTTGTACATGGCTTCTTTAGTTACATCCATCAAGTTTTTCACTTCTTCGGACGGTGTACCAACAGCATAAGCCCAACATGAGTCTGCAAGACCACCAGAATAGCTCTGAGTGTATTTTTTCATTTGCTCAACATTGTTGAAGTTTAATTTTGAGACATTCAAATCGGATTTAGCAATTGGACCTCCCAAAACCATATCAACCTTGAGCAAATCACCATCTTTCAAGATATAGTGACGAGGGAAAGCGTGAGCCACTTCATCATTAAGAGAGCAACAGGTAGCATAAGGATAGTCCATCATGGCACCGTCAACCCCAATCTGAAGCGGAAGGAAATTTTCTTCTTTACAACGACGGCGAACATATTCTTCAACTTCCCACATATCTACGCCAGGCTTAATCAAATCACGTAAGCCGATATGAATACTTGCTAGAAAATCACCAGCCTTGTCCATAGCTTCGATTTCACGAGCTGATTTTAATGTTATCATTTTTTCTCCTAGTTTCTAATTAATTTTAACGGTTACATTTGCTTTTGAAACAATCTGATGACCATGATAAATATCGTAATCAATAATAGCTGATCGTCTAGTATGGTGGATAATGCGTGCTTGAATGCGCAGTATATCATCTATCTGAACAGCCTGCAAAAAGTAGATCAGCATCTGCTCGATGATGAGATTGCGCCCACTATTAACAACTAAATCTTGAGTCATGTGGGTCAGAATTTCTGCCAATACACCATTAGCCAAAACACCATTTTTCTCTAACATAAAGGGTTCCACTGTAATGACTACTTCATCATGGTGATAAGAAAGTTTTTGACCAATCTGCTCAGAAAAAGTAGGTAGAGCAGAAACTTGGGAACGACTCATCTTCTCCATGACATCTCGTCGTGTCACAACTCCAAGCAAGGTTTGATTATTTCGAACAACCGGTACCATTTCAAAGTCTTCAGCAATCATCCGTTGACTCACATTGGCAATATTTGTCGATAATCCAACCAAAAATAGACTACGAGACATGACCTTATCAATTGTGGTACTTGGTGACTTATCACCAGCGTCTCTCATGGTTACAACTCCAACAACAACCTGATGTTGATTGATAACAGGGAAACGACTGCTACGATTCTTACGAACTAAGTCCAAATAATCTTTGACTGTGTCGGTTTCTCTCAGAAAACCATACTCATGACTCGGACGATAAAGTTTCTCAACTGTCAGAATATCCGTCTTGATTTGGACATTTGACAAGGCTTTATTGATCATGGTCGCGACAGTGAAAGTATCATGCTTGCTTCTCAGAACAGGAATCCCTTTTTGATTGGCCAGTTTAAGTACATCATCATGAACCTGAAATCCCCCTGTAACCAGAACTGCATTTTCATTTTCAAGTGCTAACAGTTGGATACGAGTACGGTCTCCGACAATCAAGAGCCCCCCATCGTGAAGGTATGACAAGATATTTTGTTCAGTCATGGCACCAATTGAAAACTTACTAAATTCTCTTTCTAAACCTTCTTGCCCAGCCAAAACCTCAGAAGAAGTCACTTCTGCAATTTCAGCAAAGGTTAATCTTTCAATAGCAACTTTCTGGGATTTGACGCGGATTGTTCCACTTCTTGGTCGAGTCTCTACAATTCCACGATTTTCAGCTTCCTTGATAGCGCGATAAGCCGTTCCATCACTGACTCCCAGATGGTTGGAAATACTACGAACACTAACCCTCTTTCCGACAGGTAATTCTTCCAAATAGCTTAGAATTTCCTGATGCTTACTCATTGAATTCTCCTTTTACATACCGAAATTCAAGATAATCCCGCATTTTTCTTGTGTAACGATCACTTCCCTTAAACTGACGAATCAAACGGAATCCAGACTTAAGGGCAACCCGTTGACTAGCTTCATTTTCAAGATGGGTAATGATAGATAATTGTTTTAAGCCAAATTCTTCAAAAGAAAGTTGACAAATTTTTCTAACAACCTCTGTCATAAATCCTTGCGACCAAGCATCTTTTCTCAAAAAATAGCCAAGCTCTGCTTCTTTTTTGATTTCATCTAACTTCTCAAATTTAATAGAACCAATCATTTGTTGATTTTTCTGGTCACAAATTGCCCATACTCCCAAAGGGGACTTCATAAAGTAATTGGCCAACGCATATTGACTCTCTTCCAGACTTGCCTGAGTCGGGAAAATAAATTGAAGATTTTCTGGATTCGAAGCTATCTCATGGAAGTCCTGACTATCACTAAAAAAGAAAGGACGCAAATACAAGCGATCCGTTTCAAAAAAAGAAAACATTGCTAATTTGGTCCAAATATTCATAAACACCTCTACGGTTTAATCCTCAACAAGTGTAATATCCGCTCCTAGATTACGTAATTTTTCAATAATATCAGAATAACCACGTAAGATAAACTCGATATTGGTAATTTCAGTTTGCCCCTCGGCCATCAAGCCAGCAATAACTAAAGCTGCACCAGCCCTCAGGTCAGTTGCTTTAACACTTGCCCCACGCAAATCACGTCCACCCGTGTACAAAATATGACCATTTGTTGTCGAAATATCCGCATCCATCTTTGCTAGTTCAAAAACATGATTTACACGTTTTTCATAAATCGTATCGACAATTGTACCACGACCATTCGCTCTTAGTAAAAGTGGGGTAATCGGTTGTTGCAAATCAGTTGCAAAGCCTGGGTAAGGAGCTGTCTTAATATTGATTGCTTTCAAATTAGACTGCTCTTCGACAAAAATGCTGTCTTCAGATACAGTCATTCTCACTCCCATTTCTTCCAGCTTAGCAATAAATCCTTCTAGGTGTTCGTAAAGAACATTATTTATACGAATCCCCTTGCCCACTGCAGCAGCTAAGGAAATATAGGTTCCAGCTTCGATACGGTCTGGAATCACCTGATGACGGGTTCCATGTAATCTTTCAACACCATCAATAATGATGATATTCGTTCCTGCACCGCGGATATGGGCTCCCATATTATTCAAGAGAGTAGCTACATCAATAATCTCAGGCTCACGGGCTGCATTTTCAATAATAGTACGACCATTCGCTTTAACCGCAGCAATCATCGTATTGATCGTTGCCCCTACACTAACCGTGTCCATGTAAATACTTGCACCATGAAGTCCTGTATCTTTAGCAGATAACTTCATGTTATCTCCCTCGTAGCTAACAGTGGCACCCATAGCTTCAAAAGCCTTAAGGTGTAGGTCAATCGGACGAGGACCTAGATCACATCCTCCCGGTAGACCAACTGTCGCTTCACCAAAACGGCCTAAGAGGCTCCCATAAAAATAGTAAGATGCACGAAGACTGTTAATTTTACCATAAGGCATTGGAATATTTTGAACACCTCTTGGATCAATCTCCAAGACATCATCATAACGCTTAACAGTAGCTCCCATCAATTCCATGATTTCGACAAGACTGGCTACATCCGAAATATCTGGAACACAATCCAAAGTCACCACATCATCAGCCAATATAATAGCTGGAATTAAGGCCACAACGCTATTTTTAGCACCACTAATAGTGATTTCACCTTGTAGTGGTAATCCACCATTGATAACAATTTTTCTCATTCTAAGTTTTTAATACTCTTTCAAGATTTCTAATAAGGTCTTTAAAATAAATTATATCATAAATGCAACCTTTTTTCCATCCTTTTCAATTTTATTGGATAGTAAGCAATAAATAGGATTAAGTTGAAAGGTTGAGTCTATATTTTATGCAACATCTTTTGATATAGTAAAATGAACCAAAAACAGTACATAATGTGGTATAATATTTTTATAGCATATTCAATAGATTTTCGTAAAAAAGTTCTCACTTATTGTGAGCGAACAGGTA
>CAUQGR010000008.1:0-43704 GCA_963517545.1 uncultured Streptococcus sp.
CTTGCTGTACTCAAGTACAGCCTGCGGCTAGTTTCCTAGTTTGCTCTTTGATTTTCATTAAGTATTAGAAGTGACTTCTTTCCCTGCCCCTTTAGTCATCTCCCAATTTTCTCGTCTACTTGATTATATTCCACTTAATACAAGAAAAACAATCTAAAACTAATTGTTACAACCTTCTTGCATCCAATTCGAATACACTATTTAGGGACATTTTATATTAACTAGTCTTTTTTTCTTTTGACCATTCCAATCATTCCTAAGAACATGCCCATAATTCCTACAGATGCAAAAGCAGAACCATCTTCACTTCCTGTTTTAGGTAGAATTTCTTGACGATTTGCAGGTGCCTGATAAGTCTTATCTTCTAACATAGGCGGAACTACATATGATTTCTCATCATTTTTATCTACGATTTCATTCATAGTTGTTTCAGAGTCAGTTACATCACTAGTAAATCCTGATTCTTGATGACTTGCAGCTTCTTCACTAGGAACTCCTTCCTCAACGTTCGAAATTCCATGAGTAACTCCTTCAGAACCAGTCATACCACCAGTAAACTCTGGTAATTTGTGAATAGCTGCTTCAGAATCAGTCACACCACCAGTAAACTCTGGTAAATTGTAAATAGTTGCTTCAGAATCAGTCACACCACCAGTAAACTCTGGTAAATTGTGAATAGTTGCTTCAGAATCAGACACACCACCAGTAAATTCTGGTACCTTGTGGTCAGCTGATACGATTTTACCTGATTCTTCTTTCTTAGTTCCAACCAACACAATTTCATCTTGCGCAACTTCAACAACTTCACGAAGTTTTATAGTACGGCTTCCATCTGGTGCTACTTCAGTCAAGATACGTTCCTTACCTGCACGACCTACCTGAGTCACTCGAGTTTCACCTTTTGGAAGACTTGAATCTTCTTGTTTAACTTTCTTGAAGTTAATTACTTCTTCTACTACTTCAAGACTTGGTTGAGGTTGAACTAGTTCCTTATCTCCATCCGTTGGAACTATGGAATGTTTCACTTCCTCTTTCGGAGTCACCTGAAGTTGATTAATAGAAGTTAGAGCTGCTTGCAAGGTTTTATCTACTGCATCTTGTGTCTTAGCTTCTTGGATGGCTGTAAGAGCTTGTTCTGACAACTCAACTAGTTTCTTCTTGGCTTCTTTATCGCTGCCTAGTTCCTTACTCTTGTTTTGAATAGCCTCTGACAAGCTTGCCATGGCCTTGTCGTAGTTAGGCTCTTCTGGCTGGGATGGTTTCACTTCCTCTTTCGGAGTAGCCTGAAGTTGATTAATAGAAGTTAGAGCTGCTTGCAAGGTTTTATCTACTGCATCTTGTGTCTTAGCTTCTTGGATGGCTGTAAGAGCTTGTTCTGACAACTCAACTAGTTTCTTCTTGGCTTCTTTATCGCTGCCTAGTTCCTTACTCTTGTTTTGAATAGCCTCTGACAAGCTTGCCATTGCCTTATCGTAGTTAGGCTCTTCTGGTTGCTCTGATGTCGGAGTATCTTCTTTTCCATAGTTTTCTTCTTTATCAAGAATAGCTTGCAAGGCTGTGGCTATTTTCAGAATTTCTTGAGCACTGGCTGGACTTGCTGAAAGTTGTTCAGATAATTTATCTAAGTTTGATTTGAAAGCTTCACGAGCCTCTGGAGTGTTCTTTAAGCTTGTCTGATCAAATTGAGCTAACTCATCCTTCCAGTTCTTCATAGCTTGAACTAATTCTTCTTTGGTATAAAGAGCGCTATCTTCTCCACGAGTGATGAACTTATCAACTTGAATACCAATATTTCTAGAGGTATCATTTCGTTTTGGATCCAATTGCAAGGTTACAGCGTGCCAACCTTCTTCGAGTCCAGTCAAACGAACAAGAGTCTGATCACCTTGACGTGTAGTTGCGGTTCCACTGAAGTACTTCTTACCATTGACATCAGTAGCATTTCCTTGACCATCTTGATACTCAAGTTCTTTACCATCTAGAGTAACCTTGTAGATACCATGTCCAGGATCAACAAAACCTTTAATTTCAAGACCTGTTCCATAGAAATAGGCTGTTACGCTAGCATTTTTCTTCTGCTCTTCATTCAAACGACCAAATGATGCCCAAGACTCAGTATTTTGGTATTTACCTGCCGAATTGGTTTCATGATGCCAACCTGGGCTATAATCAAGTTGACTGGCCTGGTCATCATGACTGACTTGGTCTTTTTGAAGTAAGTCAGCCTTCATTACTCGAACAGTTGCTTCTGAAGCAAATCCAAGCAAGGCATTATCTGATGCGCTTGTCATTTTCACTTTAAAGTCAAAGATTGAATCAGCTTGCTCAGTAAAGTCAATTGTCGGAATTGTCAAAGTCTTTTCTGTTTCACCATCTTGGAAGGTCAAATCAGCTGTTGTATCCTTGTAAACCTTACCGTGAACCCCTGTTCCTGGTTCAGTCACGACGTGGACTGTTGCAGCTCCTTTGCTACCACCAACACGTTTAATGGTTACAGTGACAGGTTGGCCTTTTTGAACTTCATAGGTAGTTTCTTTCAACTCAAACATACCTTTACCAGCATTATTTAGCGTGTAGATACCTTCAGTTGCAATAGCTTTGCCAGTTTTGTTAACGAGTTTGATGGTATGTTCACCTGGAGCCAAGTCATCTGTTTCATAAACCATCTGGCTACGTTTACGAGCTGCATTATTAGTTTGTACGTCTGCAACCTTTTGACCATCCACGTAAACTGACATTTCACCGTGGTTTGGATCCACTGTAGATACGACATAAGCCTTAGTTCCATTGAAGCGGTAGGTTACGCTAGCATCCTTTTTATTGGTCCACATGGATGTACCACGGATACCTTCAGATTCGTCATACCAGGTTGTATTAGCTTTATCAGCTGTTGTATTTGAATGGTAATCCAAGCCTAGAGGATAGCCATCTGTTTTTTCGATACTACTTGGTGTCTTATAAACAGAGAAGTTTGTCAAAATAGGAGTTGCTTGTGAATTCGTGATAGTCACACGAATCTTTTGGGCTTCTACAGGTTGACCTTGGACAAGACGACGATAACCAACAGTCGAACCCTCTCCATATGGAACCCAGCGACCATTGAGCTCAACTTCAACCTTAAATCCTGAGATACGTTGACCTTTAGCGATATCTTCTTTGAGTTCGACTACGTCAAAGCGTCTCTTTTGACCAAGATCGACAGTGAATTCACCTGTCTTCGCATCATTTGACAATGCCCAACTAGTATCATCCTTACCATCGGTTAGGTTGCTTGCTTGGTACAAGTGATTCTTACGGGTAGAGCTTGCCGTTACAGTTGCCCCCTTGGCGAAGTCAGTTGCATACATTTGGTCCAAGGTTGCTCGGAATTCTTTCAAGCGAGCCACGTCTGCATCTGCGAATTTACCTTCTTTATTTGGTGGAATATTGAGGAGAAGTGGCGTTCCACGACCAACAGATTTGAAGTAGATATCCATCAAATCTTTGATTGATTTCGGCTGTTGATTATCATGGTAGAACCAACCTGAACGGATAGAAACGTCTGCTTCACCGACAGAGTACATATCTCCTTCTGGATCTCCATGGTTGAGATATTCATTCTTCACATCGTCAGTGATCTTAGCTTTCTTAACCTTGTGCCAAACTGGATCTCCAGCGATACCACGTTCATTACCAATCCAACGGACGCTTGTTGGTTGAGCAGAGAAGATAGCGATATCTCCTTCAGCTTTCTTGATGTACTTGAACCACTCGTCAAAGGTGTAGGTTACTTTTTGAGCTCCGCTACCACGCGCACCATCCATCCACACTTCGATAAATTTACCCTTATTTCCGTATTTAGGATTGCCAAGGATTTCCTTGAGTTGGTTGAGATAGTATTCGTTATACTCTTTTTCAGTTGAAACATGATATTTAGGGTTATTTGCATCCCATGGTGACAGGTAAACACCCATATTCATGTCATACTTGGTCGCTGATTTAGAGATTTCTTCGAGAAGGTCTCCCTTACCGTCTTTCCAAGGACTTGCCGCTACGGTATGTTTTGTATATTGAGAAGGATAGATTACAAATCCATCATGGTGTTTTACAACCATGATTGTTCGCTTGAATCCTGCATCCTTCAAAGTCTTAATCCACTGGTCTGTATCAAGATTAGTTGGATTAAAGTTTTGAGGATTTTCTCGCCCGTTCCCCCATTCAGAGTTAGTGTAGGTATTCATACCATAGTGGATGAAGGCTGCCAATTCTTCCTTGTGGTAGTCCAATTGAGCCTTACTTGGCAGTGGTCCATAGTTTCCAATTTCTGTTTCTTCGTCTTTTGGATCCACTACTGGAGTTGCAGGAGTTACTGGTTTTGTATCTTCTATTTTTTCGTATTCAAAAATAACTTGGTTCACTCCTTTATGTTGGATTGTTGCTTCTTGGCTTGCATTGACTGCACGGTAGCCTGCAATTTCTTTGGCTTGGAATCTATGAGCAAAGGAAACTTCGTATTCTTTACCATCGTTATTATCAACAGTTGCAGGCGCTAATTCTTGATCTGTGCCTTTCAAGCGGTAACGAAGGTCGAAGGAACCTTTATTGACTTTATAAACAACCTTAATGACACGAGTTCCTGCAGGAGCCTTGCTCACAACGCTATAATCATCTCCCCAGGAATCTTTCAGTTGCTTGTTGACAGCTTTGCCGTCAATCGATACAATCTCATATTTTTCTTTATTCTTCTTGTAGAAGTCAGTTTTCTCAATTTCTGTTTTATAGTTATAGTCAAACTGAGTTCCAACTTCCGTCTTTTCAACAAAAGTATCGTTTTCTTTGACTGGATTATCTTTTTGGTCTAGATGTTCTACAACAACTCGTCCATAGTCAACACCTTCAAGAAGCGTCGCAATACCACTTTCATCGAATGAATATTTGTTTTCACCAATTACAGCCGTCTTATTTCTAATCATTTCTCCTTCTGGAGTAAAGTAGTAACGATTACCATTATCTCCTTGGTACCAGCCTTTGACTCCATATTTATCAATGATTTCTTTGACCCATGCTAGTTGTTCAGGCGATAGGACAAGTCCTCCTCCAAAGCGATCTTTTTCAGCGATATTCATATTATCAACAGTTCCATGTTGGTGAATTCCAATAACTTTACCATCACCATTAATAATTCCACCACCAGAAAGACCAGAAACAGAAGTCAGGCGATAAGTGATGCCAACTGCTCCTTTATCATCAAGCTTTTCAGTCCCCTTAACGACACCATCAGCCTTATACAACTGACCAGGAATGATTGGTTCCTTCAATTCCGGAGAAGTGGAATCTGTCGGATATCCTATGGTACTAACTGGTTCACCAGCTTTATAGCTACGATGTTCTGCAAGAGGAGTAAAAGTAGCTGCCTTATTTGGACTTGCAATCGAAAGTGGAACTGGTGCTACTACTAAAGCTAGATCATTCTTAATTCCTTCACCAAACTTTTCTTTATTCCAAAAATGAATATCCTTTTCCTTGAACAAAACCGTACTTCCTGAAGTTGGCAAAGAATTGTTCTTAGCAGTATTTGAACCTACATTGTAATAAAACTTAGTAGTATCACCGCCACGAATAGAACCTGCATTGGTATCTGCATCCTTGACTAAGAAATTATGAGCTACTGTCAACATAATATTTGGAGCTACAAAGATTCCAGATCCAGAATTGAGATAACGTTGGCTACCTCCACCTGCTAAAGGTGAACTGAAAATTGTATAAACCATAGCAGCTGAGGTAGCTGGCTGGCCTTCATAATTGATACGTTTAAGGTCTTGGCCACCATTGATAACGGCTCTATTTTCTTTTTCACCTTCAGTTGGAGCTACTTCCGTAGGTTTCAAGATGCTCTTAGTCTCTACCTGTGGACTTTCTTGTTCTGATACAATAGCTGCAGTATCCACTTTGTTCACTGGAGTATCAGGATAGGCACGATCAGGGATTTCTTCAGGGAGTACATCACCAGCCACTTCAGCAGTTTTAGCTTCCTCTGTTGCTTTCTCGGCAGTAGGCTCTGTTTTTTCAGTTACTTCTTCTTTAACTGCTTCTTCTTTTTCATGTTTTACATCTGCCACTTCTTTTGATTGACCGTCAACTTCAAGTTTTGGTTCTGTCACAAGTTCACTAGCCGCAACATTCCCAGATGCAAAAAAAGTAAGACCGACTGCTACAGAAGCAACACCAACAGTCAGTTTACGAATACTAAATATTCGACCTTTTTCTAAAAAATATTGTTTCATCAAATACTCCTAATCTTCTAGAGCAGTCAGCTACTGCCCGAGCCCAGCTTTAACTGGTGACATTGTTATTTTTATGTACTATTCAAAAACCCCTTCCAATAAATTCTTTATTTAGACCATTACAAGCGCTAAGAAATCGCTTACATTCCTTTGGATAAAATAATGCTTCTAATAGCTGTTTTCATCATACTAAGTATACTATATTAGAATAAAAAAACAAAGTTTTTTTATTATTTTTACTACTTTTTTACTTTATATTTTTTGACATTCTATGGCTAAGGACAGATGAGTATAACGTTCCATTAATATAAAAAGAGGTAAGATGTATGATGTGTACCTAAAAGATTAGACAGAAAAAATCTAACTTTTAAAAGTCGGTACCTAATTTTATTTCCATTACCTCTTTTTATTTTTAAAAATTTAAGTTCTCAACTTCTCTATTATTCTCTCTTTTTCCCTATCGTCAACAAGCCGAGAAACATCCCTACAAATCCTACAATTGCAATACTGGACTTATCCTCACTTCCTGTTTTAGGCAGGAGATGCTGCTGCGCCGCAGGTGCTTGGTAAGTATGTTCTTGCGCCATAGCCTGCACTACAGTAGACGGGTCAGCCTTATATTCTGTCACCTTATGCACTGCTGCTTCGGCCTCGTTGACACCATCCGCAAGAGTTGGTAGATCCGAACTAGCAGGCTGTACTTCATGAGCGCTACTTTCATAAGATGGAAGTTCTGATTTAGCTGCTTCTACCGCATGAGCGCCACCTGTGTACTCTGAAACTTCTAACTTAGCGGCCTCTACTCCATTCACGCCACCTGTGTATTCTGGAACTTCTAACTTAACGGCCTCCACTCCATTGACGCTACCTGTATACTCTGGTGCTTCTAACTTAGCGGATTCTACTGCATTCACACCACCTTCGAATTCTGGGACTTCATGAATAGTTCCCGGTGAATTTTCTTCGACCTCTATTTCTGGAACTTCATGAATAGCGGCTACTTCGCCGTTCACACCACCTGAGAAGTCTGGCACATCATGAACGGCTGCTTCCTCACCGTTGACGCCACCTTCAAAGGCTGTATCCTCATGAACTGTACCTTCACCATTGACTGCGCCTGTAAATTCTGGAACTTCATGGATTTCTGCTTTTGCGCCATTTTTCCCACCAGGGACTCCTGCACCTTCAAGACTTACAGGCAAATTATGCATGCTCTCAATTGCGCCATCAATGATTTCTGTAATTTCCTGACCAATATCTTCCTTACTAGCTGTAAATAGCAATGTTTTTGAATCGTACTGAGTCAAGAAGGTCGCAAAATTTCCATTTGCCAATTTAAGAACGGGTGGCTGATTCACCAACACTTCAGAATCAAATTCTAAAGCGATGACATTTTTGCTCATCTCTACAGCATTCTTCACGATTGCTTTCGTTGGAGAAATCCCATCCTTAGTTAAGAAATCCCAATTGAATTTCTTATAAGACAAGGTATATTCATTTTGTTTACTATCCGCATGCTCATAAAGCAAACCAAATTCACCATTTCCAAGATCTTGCAAGGAGTTATAAGCAAATTTACCACTTTGAATTGGATTATGCTTGAGCCAAGTTAAATCTCCATTCGCTTCCACTCGTGCAACATGCACCAAACCATTGTAACGTCCTGGACCACCTGCATTGCTGAGGACAATATATTCCTTACCATTTTGCACAGTATGAATAGCTGACATTTGAACATAGACATCTTTGACATCCGCATAGCGCTTCACATCTTTTTCCCAAGTGACTCCACCATCTTTACTTGTAGCAACTTGAAGATCACCTGTCAATCCGCGCATGAAGAGTTTGAGATCTCCATTATTCAACTGAACAACAGTTGACTCCGTATTTTGAGCATCTGGATTATTCATGGTTGAAGAGTGAATTGTTTGGTTACCTACTGGACGGTTATCATTGACAGCTTCCCCTGCATGCCAAGTTTCACCATGGTCATCTGAGTAAATGACGCGTGAAGACTGAGAACCACCTAGATAGGATACGTTATTGGTCGTATAAGCAGGGATAACAAGTCGCCCTTTGTGAGGACCTGAGTGCAAAGCAATACCTGTACCAGGCCCAGTACCTAAGAAGTGCATCCAGTCCTTACGAATACCGTACGTTATATCTTTTGGTGCAGACCAAGTTTTACCATCGTCATCACTATAAGACATCCAAAGATAGTTGGTGTTTGAAACCCTAAAGATATTCTTGTCGCTGTAATCAAAGTAGACATTACCAATCAATTCCTCACCCTTGTAAAGATCACCCTTATCACTATAAGCTGGTTTCTTAGGATCGACTACAACACGGTAGTCTGTCTTTCTATTTTCAGGGTCAAAAACCTCACCATTTTCACGGATTGTATAATGTCCTGCTTCACCTTTTTTGTACAGAACTTGGTAAACCTTATCCCCAATTTGCTCATAGGCTTGCGGTGCTTTTCCTGGCAAATCTCTAACTGCTTCACCTTCTACAAACATATCAAAAATAGAGAAGATTCGCTTAGTTTTCGGATCTTGGACTAGGGCCATATCGATGTTGACTGGTGAGCCCGCATGAGCTCTCCTTGCATTCTCATTATCACGAGGATTTGAGATGACGATTCTATCTCCCCATGTTTTGCCCTTATCATCACTACGACGAACAACCATACCGATATCGCCCCAGTCAGAGTGATGCAAGCGTCTCTCATCTGCACCAGCAATCAAGGTTCCCTTATCCGTTTTCAGAAGAGCTGGAATACGGTAGCTTGCAATACCATCTTTATTTGGTTTGCGGTTCTCACCACCTTCAAAAACATCCAGTTTATCAGTAACTTCTGCTCCTTCAGGAAGTTTCTTCTCCAACTCTCCTCTTTCAAAAAGCTGGCTACGTTTTTTAACTTCTTCTGGAGAAAGGGCACGATCATAAACCGTTAGATTACGGACTTTAAGATTAGAGCCCCAGAAGTTTTTGCCTGTACGTTTGGTTGTCCCAATTTGCACCTGGTTGACATCTGGCATATCTTTGATGAAACGACCAGACTGGGGACTTGTGCGCGACAAGACACCATTTACATAGACGCGAACTTGACCTTTTGGTTGGTCTGCATTTGGTCTTTCAACTGTAAAAGTTACAGAGTTCCACTCACCTGGCTTAATCTTCAAAGGAGCAGTTTTATAATCACCATAAAATTGATTTCCATTACCATCACGACCTTCAACGATTGCTGTGTTATCAAGGATGGCCATGGTGAAGTACTCATTTACTTTGGTATCACTAGAAACTGAAAAGAGGTTGTAAAAACGTGGAGCAGACGCATCTGGCTTAAATTCCATATGAATGGTCGCATTTTGAAGTTTTTTAAGCTTGTCAAGTTCCTCCTTCATATCAACTCTTTGCCCGTTTGAAGGATTTGTTTCAACATCTTCCTTCTCTATGACAGTATTGGCATTTTCCAACTCTCTGGCATAAAAATCACGCGGAATGTTTCCAACTTCTTCTTTGTCTTCACTCTCTGTAGCTGGATTTTCGTTTGATGCTTCTGCTTCTGCTGGTTTTTCAGACCCTGGATTTGCTTGCAACTCTTCACGGCTCACTTCAGTTCCCTTATCCGTTGCTGTTGTCAATTTGTCTGCGAGTTCCTTATCAAGATTCGTCAGATTTCCTGTCTCTACTTCCTTAGGCAATTCTGGCAAAGATTGCCCTGCTATTTCACCATTCGTTGATGGTGCCTCTTGAGCCAAAGCAGGAGTAGCACCAAAAACAACCGCTCCAATCACTACTGAAGCTGCTCCAACTGCAAATTTCCGAATTCCGTATCGTTGTTTTCTATCAAAATGTCTCTGATTCATATTTTACCTCTCATTTTCCAATTCGGTAAAGCGCTTTCTTTTTGACTTAAAATTTTTAGCCACTAGGACTAGACAATTCCAAAAGAAACTAAACTATTTAATGGGAATTTCCATTATTTTTAATTTAAACAATCTTGCATAGCGTACAGTTCAACTTTGCAATACGTCATGAAAGACATTTTACTCCTTTCATATTTTATCTTAACCTTATTATATAATAAATATTTTCAGTTTTAGACTTTACAATAGACAATAGATTCTACTTTCAAAAATAGTTAAAAATTCTAAATTATTTGAAACTAGTTTCAATCATAATCCAATCAAAACAGAGTCTGAATGACAACATCCAATACGAGTATAAGATCTAATAAACATTTTTCATAATAAAACGCATAATATCAAGGACTCAGCACTTGATACTATGCGTTTCTTGATTATAAATACGAATTATTTAGTAGCACTTCTCTTTATTGATGAACAGCTTGAGCTGCTGTGATGAGGGTCAACTTGTAAACATCATCTGCATTACATCCACGAGAAAGGTCGTTAACTGGTTTGTTCAAACCTTGCAAAACAGGTCCTACAGCTGCAAAACCACCAAGACGTTCAGCCATCTTGTAGCCGATATTTCCTGCCTCGATACCTGGGAAGATGAAGACATTTGCTTGACCAGCTACCGTACTTCCAGGAGCTTTCAGAGCTGCAGTTTCAGGAACAAAGGCTGCATCAAATTGCAACTCACCATCGATTTCAAGGTCAGGACGCAAGTCGTGAGCAATTTTAGTTGCTTCTACAACCTTATCGACGCTCTCACCAAATCCTGAACCTTTAGTAGAATAGCTTAGCATAGCAATTTTAGGCTCGATGCCAAACATCTTAGCTGTAATTGCTGAGTTGATGGCAATTTCAGCCAAGGCTTCTGCGTCTGGATTGATATTGATGGCACAGTCCCCAAAGAGGTAACGCTCCGTACCACGAACCATGAGGAAGGCACCTGAAGTACGAGTTACATTTGGACGAGTTTTGATGATTTGAAGGGCTGGACGAACTGTTGAAGCTGTTGAGTGAATCGCTCCTGACACCATTCCATCAACCAAGCCCAAGTAAACCAACATAACACCAAAATAGTTGACATCTTCAACCAAAACCTTGCGTGCATCTTCTTCAGACATTTTGCCCTTGCGACGCTCCACCAAGGCAGCAACCATTTCTTCAAATTGAGGATAATGTTGAGGGTCAATGACTTCATAACCATCCATGATCCCTTCGATTTCAAGATAGATTTTAATTTTTTCAGGATTTCCAAGCAAAACAGGAATCACTTCTGTTTCTTTTACCAGGCGTTTAGTCGCTTGAAGAATACGAGGTTCTTCCCCTTCAGGGAGAACGATACGAGCATTTTTACCAACTAAGTTGGCTTTGAGACTTTCAAAAACTTCCATGAGTTTTCTCCTTTAAGATAATAATTATACTCTGAAACAGTTTTTATAGAGTATTAGTTGATAACTGGGTAATAAGGTTACTAAAATCATCCGGCAAGGGACTTTCTAACTGCAAGTCTTGCTCTAAAAATGGATGATAAAAGGATAGGTAATGACAATGTAGGGCTTGGCGCTGAATTCCATCATCCAGACTACCACCATACAAATCATCTCCCAACAAAGGAAAACCAATATGAGAAAAATGGACTCGGATTTGGTGGGTTCGACCAGTGTGCAGGCGAATATCGACCAAGTGAATATTTCCATAAGAAGCTACAATCTTGTAAGAAGTATGGGCATACTTTCCACCTTTAGCCACCCGTCTGGTGATAATAGAGTCTTCATCACGCGCAATCGGAGCAATAATTTCCCCCTCTGACTCCAAATATCCATCTCCTTTAACGAGGGCAAAGTAGCGTTTTTCAATGGACTTTTTCTGCAACTGCTTGTCCAATCGTGCATGGGCATAGCCGTGCTTGGCAAAGAGCATCAAGCCAGAAGTATCCCTATCAAGCCTGGTCACAATGTGAACCTGCTGATTTTCATAATTTTGCTTGACGTAGTAACCCTTGATAAAATTGGCAATGGTATTGGAGTGGTTAACACTAGGAATAGAGGCAACTCCATAGGGTTTATTCAAGACTAGAAAGTAGTCATCCTCATAGAGAATATCCAGTGGACGCTCGATTGCTTCTAGAGTTTCAAAGCCTTCTTCAGCGGGAATATCGATAGTAACGCGGTCTCCAACGTCCAATAAATAAGTTGCATTTTTCGGTTGGTCATTGACCAGAATTGCACCACCTCGAAACTTAATCTTGGCCAAAAGTCCTTTAGAAACCTCGTGCTTTTTCAAAAAGGTCTTAATCTTGACATGCTCATCTGCGATAAATTCAAACCTCATTCATCCACCTCGCCGATGAAAGCATCCTTAACACGGTTCCAGAAACTGGTATGGCTAGGAGTCGCAACAAAGTGAATCTTATGATGATCAATTTGATACTCGATTCGCTCGATATTGCGGAAAGAATAGACACTATTGTCAACCGAAATGGTATGGTAATCGTTTCTCGTTGGAATGAGTTCAATCTTATCCTTTTTAGGGACGATAATGGAAGAGCCCAGCGTTCGATAGACACGATTATTAAGGCTGGCAATTTCCGTCAACTGAAGAGCTTCAATGGTAGGGTGTAAAACAGCACCACCAAGAGACTTGTTATAGGCTGTACTACCAGTAGGGGTTGAAACTGTTAAGCCATCTCCGCGAAAACGTTCAAAGGGAACACCATTGATGACAATATCTGCCACCATAGTTCGATCAGACCTGCGGATGCTGGCTTCATTGAGGGCACGAAAAATCTTGACCTCTCCATTTCCAAGAAAAACCTTCACATTCAAAACAGGATAAGAAACCCTTGCTCCAGTATCTAGCTGCAAATTGGTCATTAACTTATCCAACTCAAAATCACGATAGTCGGTATAAAAACCCAAATGTCCAGTATGAAGACCGATAAAGCGCACCTTATCAAGCTGGTCTTCGTACTTATGAAAGGCCGACAAGAGCATGCCATCCCCACCAATGGAAATGACAATGTCCGGATTGGTATCATTGAGTATAAACTGATTTCTCTTCAAACGATCTCGCAATTCATACAAAACCCTTTGACTCTGCGGTTTTCTATTAGCTATCAGGTCAATTCGTTTACCTGTATTCTTCATCTGTATCGTCACTGTTTCCTACACCGTCATTTAATTTTCTACTCAAAGGATCAAAAAGAGCCTGGGCTTCTTGGATATCATCACGAATTTTACCCATTTCTTCATCCAATTGATGGGCAATCTTGGCCGTAATTTCCAGTCGCTTCTTAATCTCCTCTGGGAAATCCCCTTGGTACTTGTAGTTGAGAGAATGTTCTATCGTTGCCCAGAAATTCATGGCCAAGGTACGTATTTGAATTTCCGCCAAAATGGTCTTAGCACCATTGATAGTATCAACCGTATATTCTACTACCACGTGATAGGAACGGTAGCCTGACGCTTTTCGATGAGTAATGTAATCTCGCTCCTGTATGATCCGCATATCCTGACGCTTGTGCAAAATCTCCACCACTTCTCGGACGTCATCTACAAACTGAACCATCACACGCAAACCAGCAATATCCTGCAAATCGTGTTCCAAGGTCGCATAAGTAATGCCACGACGAGCCATTTTTTCTTTGATACTCTCAATTGGCTTGACTCGACCAGTCACAAACTCAATCGGAGAATGCTTATTTTGCTTACGATATTGCTTACGAATACCACGAAGTTTAATCTTTAACTCACCAACAGCTTGAATGTAAGGATCTAGAAATTCTTCCCATTCTAAGGTCATATATTCTCCCTTGTTCTCATATTATCCTTCAAAAATATCTTTGATTTTTTCTCCAGATTCATATACAATAAATACAATGCTTATTATACCATAAATCCGCTTTCAACGATAAAGAAAAGGTAAGAAAAATGAAACATTTAGAAATTGAATTGAAAACACTCTTGAAAAAAGATGAATACAATCGTCTAAAATCCCAGTTCACAGACGTCACTCCTGTTCTTCAAAAAAATTACTACATAGACACGCCTGATTTTGAACTACGAGAAAAGAAAGTCGCTATGCGTATTCGAACCTTTGAAGACTGGGCAGAATTGACACTCAAAGTCCCTCAAAGTGTTGGAAACATGGAGTACAACCAACAATTGATACTAAAAGATGCTGAAAACTATCTGAGCAAGAAAAAACTTCCTCAAGGGCTTGTGCTAGATGAATTGGCGAAACATGGTATTAAAACAAGTGAATGGCAGATCCTTGGTTGTCTAACGACACTTCGCTATGAAATGCAAACAGCTATTGGTCTCATGGCACTGGACGAGAGTCAGTACTTTGATATTACAGATTACGAATTAGAACTTGAAGTGGAAAATCATGAGCAAGGCAAACAGGATTTCCAACAATTTTTAGAGGAAAATCAGATTTCCTATCAAAAAGCTCCTTCAAAATTGGTTCGATTTGTCAAAAGCATGAAAAATAGCTGAAATAATCTCCATTTTTTGGTAAAATAGAAAAGATAAAAATACACACATCCTAGTTCATATATGTAAGGCAGATATAACTAGATTTTATAAAGTTTACAGAGGACGGTCTATAATGTCAGATAGAAAAAACATGAAACTTTTCGCACTCAACTCTAACCAAGAGATTGCACAGAAAATTGCTCAAGCTGTTGGTGTCCCACTTGGAAAACTATCATCACGTCAATTTTCAGACGGAGAAATCCAAGTGAATATCGAAGAAAGTGTCCGTGGTTATGATGTTTACATCATCCAATCAACAAGTTTCCCTGTTAACAACCACTTAATGGAATTGTTGATCATGGTCGATGCTTGTGTGCGCGCAAGTGCCCACAGTATCAACGTTGTCCTTCCATATTTTGGCTATGCACGTCAAGACCGCATTGCTTCACCACGTGAGCCACTTACAGCGAAACTAGTTGCCAATATGCTAGTTAAGGCTGGTGTCGATCGTATCCTTACGCTTGATTTGCATGCCGTTCAGGTTCAAGGCTTCTTTGATATCCCTGTCGATAACCTTTTCACAGTTCCCCTATTTGCAAAACATTATTGCGATAAGGGCCTACTCGGTTCAGATGTTGTCGTGGTTAGCCCTAAAAATTCAGGTGTGAAACGCGCTCGTAGCTTGGCTGAATATCTTGATGCTCCTATCGCCATTATCGACTACCCTCAAGACGATGCAACTCGTAACGAAGGTTATATTATTGGTGATGTTGAAGGTAAGAAAGCCATCTTGATTGACGATATTTTAAATACAGGACGTACCTTCTCTGAAGCTGCCAAAATCGTTGAACGTGAAGGGGCTACAGAAATTTATGCTGTTTCTAGTCATGGTCTCTTCGTCGAAGGAGCTGCTGAACTTCTTGACAATACTAAGATTAAAGAAATTCTTGTGACTGATTCAGTAGCAACAAAAGAAAAAACTCCTAAAAACGTATGCTACATCACTGCTAGTGAGTTAATTGGTGATGCCATCGTCCGTATTCACGAAAGAAAACCAGTCAGCCCACTCTTTGCCTACAACAAAAAGAAATAAGGTGATTCTTTGATTTATTTGGACAATGCTGCAACGACTCCCATGTCAGCAGTTGCTATTTCAGCGATGACCAAGGTTATGCAAGAAACCCATGGCAATCCTTCTAGTATTCATGGTCATGGTCGTCAAGCTGGCAAACTCTTGCGAGAAGCCCGTCAGGAACTAGCTCAGTTACTGGGGACAAAACCTCAACATATCTTTTTCACTTCTGGTGGGACTGAAGGCAACAATACTGCTATCATTGGCTACTGCCTTCGTCACCAAGAACAAGGAAAACATATCATCACAACTGCCATTGAGCACCATGCCGTCCTTGAAACCATTGATTACTTGGTTCAACACTTTGGGTTTGAAGCAACCATTATCCAGCCAGAAAATCAAGAAATCACAGCCCAACAAATTCAAAAGGCTTTACGTGACGATACGATTTTGGTTTCTACCATGTTTGCCAATAATGAGACAGGAAACCTACTTCCCATTGCTGAAATTGGCCAAATACTCAAGCAACACCCTGCTGCATATCATGTCGACGCAGTTCAAGCTATTGGTAAAATACCAATTCACCCCGAAGAATTGGGCATTGATTTTATCACTGCTTCTGCCCATAAATTCCATGGTCCTAAGGGAATCGGCTTTCTCTACGCATCTAGCATGGATTTTGATTCCTATCTACATGGCGGAGACCAAGAACAAAAGAAACGTGCAGGGACTGAAAATCTGGCTGCCATCGTGGGTATGGTTGCAGCCCTAAAAGAAGACCTCGAAAAACAAGAAGAACATTTTCAACATGTACAAAATCTAGAAACTGCCTTTCTTGCGGAACTTGAGGGAGTTCAGTATTACCTGAATAGAGGAGAGCATCATCTACCTTATGTCCTCAATATTGGATTTCCTGGGCAGAAAAATGACCTCTTACTCCTTCGTCTAGATTTAGCTGGAATTTCTATCTCTACTGGCTCAGCCTGCACGGCAGGTATTGTCCAATCCAGCCATGTTCTCGAAGCCATGTACGGCGCAAATTCAGAACGCTTGAAGGAATCCGTTCGCATCAGTTTGTCTCCACAAAATACTGTTGAAGACCTAGAAACCCTCGCAAAAACCTTAAAAGAAATTATCGGAGGTTAGCCATATGGCATTTGAAAAAACCATTCAGTTAAAAAATTGTCGTTACGACTACACTCTTAGCCCTTCTGTTAAGAAATTCACCCTTAAAGACAACACTTTTTTTGAAACAAAGGTTGGTAACTATGAACTAACTCGCCTACTTGAAAAGGTTCCAAACAGCGGTGAAGGCTTCCAACTCAAAATCATCATTAACAAGGAACTTACAGGGGCTAAAATCAATATCACTGACAAGTTTGGTCTTCGTCTAGTTGATATTTTCAAATCAGAAGACCACCACATTCATCAGGAAAAATTCTACTTCCTCATGGATAGCTTGGTAGAACGTGGTGTCTTTACAAAATCGGAAAGATAGAGCCAAAATGTTTGAACTGACCTATAAGGATAGCTATCATGTAGAGCGGACTCTCAAGTATGAGGATTACGAGGCTCTCATGCTGGCTCTGTCAGGATGTGTGACCCTGCCAGATACACTTTATGTAACTTCTTTGCCCTTTAAAGGGCAGGAAGTTTACCAAGGACTGGTCGGAGACCTCTACCGTTTTCTATCACATGCAGATTTTTTACATCAAAACTAAGATTTTTCTTAGTTTTTTCTTGTTTTTGTTGATTTTTTCACAATGTTTCTATAAAATAGAAGAATAGAAAGGTTGTGATTTTGTGAAAGATAAACAGTCTGCTATTCCAAAAGCTACAGCGAAAAGACTCTCTCTCTACTATCGAATTTTTAAGAGATTTCATGCAGAAAAGATTGAACGTGCCAACTCTAAACAAATTGCAGAGGCTATCGGTATTGATTCAGCGACCGTTCGTCGTGATTTTTCCTACTTTGGTGAACTAGGTCGTCGTGGTTTTGGCTATGATGTCAAAAAACTGATGACGTTTTTTGCCGATTTGCTCAATGATAACTCGATCACCAATGTCATGCTAGTTGGCATTGGTAATATGGGCCATGCCCTTCTCCACTACCGCTTCCACGAGCGTAACAAGATGAAGATTATCATGGCTTTTGACCTAGATGACCATCCTGAAGTCGGTAGCCAAACTCCTGATGGGATTCCCATTTACGGGATTTCCCAAATCAAGGATAAAATTCAGGATGCTGATGTGAAGACTGCTATCCTGACAGTTCCTAGCGTTAAATCCCAAGAGGTTGCTAATCTCTTGGTGGATGCTGGCGTGAAAGGGATTCTCAGTTTTTCACCAGTCCATCTGCATTTACCAAAAGATGTGGTCGTTCAATATGTCGATTTAACAAGTGAACTCCAAACCCTCCTCTATTTCATGCGAAAAGAGGATTAGAAAGCGAAAATCATTTTATGAAAAAACCAGTTATTGGGATTACAGGAAACGAAAAAACTCATCCAGATGATGACATCATGATGAGCTACGCAGCAAAAGGCTTTGTGGAAGGCGTTAAAGACGCTGGAGGGATTCCCATCATCCTACCGATTGGTGATCAAGAAATGGCCTGCCACTATATCAGTATGATTGACAAGCTCATCTTGACAGGTGGGCAAAATGTTGATCCAAAATTCTATGGTGAACCAAAAACCATTGATAGCGATGACTACCACCTTCAAAGAGATATCTTCGAACTAGCCCTCATCAAGGAAGCTATTAAACAGCAAAAGCCAATTTTCTCTGTCTGTCGTGGGACTCAACTCTTTAACGTTGCCATGGGCGGAACTCTGTACCAAGATATAGAAGACCACTGGCAGGATTGTTCTGCTGAGTACACAACCCAGCGTTTGGTAACAGAACCTGATACTGTTCTTCGAGAAATCTATGGAGAAATCTCCCATATCAACTCCTTCCACCACCAGAGCATCAAGGATTTAGCTCCCAACTTAAAGATTGCAGCTCATGATCCTAAGGATGGTATCATTGAAGCTGTCATAAGTACGGATGATGTTGCCTTCCTCGGTGTCCAATGGCATCCAGAATTGCTATTTGAAAATCGTCCCAAAGATAAAAACCTCTTTGACTATATCGTTAATGAACTTTAGATTAAATCTGTCTTTTCACGATAACTAAAGTAGCTAGAGTGAGAGACAATCAAATGGTCCAAGAGGACAATTCCCATCAGATCGCAGGCTTCTTTGACAAGTTTAGTGACATGATCATCATTTCGGCTAGGGGCTACTGCTCCTGAAGGATGGTTGTGAACCAAGATGAGAGAGGTCGCCATATGCTTAATGGCATAATGAAGAATCTCTCGCGGCTCAGCGATACTACGAGTGGCAGAGCCGATAAAAATGGTCTGCTGATGGATGATTTGATTTTGTGTATTGAGATAGAGCGCCACTAGGTGCTCTTGTTTTTTATCCCCCAACTCCTGCTGCATCTTCTTGGCCAACTTTTGACTGCTGAGAATACTTTCCATCTCAAGGGTCTCATGTTTATGAATACGATGCCCCAATTCAATCATAGCTTGCAACTCTATAGCCTTAACACGCCCGATACCAGACAGACTCTGCAATTCCTGCAGGGTCATTTTTTTCAAATCCGTTAGGCTTGAAAGATTGCTCAAGACTTTCTGGGCAATTTCAAAAACGCTAGCCTGACGTGTTCCTGTCCTAAGTAAAATAGCTAACAACTCTTGATTACTGAGCGCTTCCACTCCTTCTTGGGCAAGTCTTTCTCTTGGCAATAATGAATCTTCTTGGAATGAAATACTGTACATAAAAATCCTCCTCACTTTATTATTCGTGAGAAGGATGAAAAATTACATTTTTTTCTCAATTGGGGCCACACTGGCTAAAAGTTTTTTCAAACCTACTTCTGGAAAATTGATTTTTAATTCCTGCGTAGCACCGCTACCTGAAACTTCCAGAACAGTTCCCTCTCCCCATTTCTTGTGGAGAGCAATGTCTCCAATAGACCAATTTGTCTCGCTAGACGCTGATTTTGCACCGGCTGAAAATTGACCAAATGGAAGACCGCTTGACTGGATAGTTTTTGGTGCCGCGCCGCGTTTACGGTCTTGAAGAGCCTGGGCAAGACTCATACCTTGACCGAAGGCAAGACCACCACTGCTATAAGACGCTTTAAAGCTTGTATTTGCTGGACGGGCCAATCCTTGATACTCAAGCAAGTCTGAACTAATTTCATTAATAAAACGAGTCGGACGGTTATAATTAGTACGACCAAAAAGCAAGCGCGAGTTGGCATTGGTCAGATAAAGGATTTTCTCCGCACGCGTAATTCCTACATAGGCCAGACGGCGCTCTTCTTCTAATTCATCTTGATCTTCAGCTGCACGGCTAAGCGGAAAGACATTTTCTTCCATCCCAATCAAAAAGACAACTGGAAACTCGAGACCTTTAGCAGCATGCAGGGTCATCAAGGTCACTTCTGATGTCTCCTGACTACCTGAATCTGTGTCCGCAATCAAGGCCAAGTCATTTAAGAAACGACTCAGTTTGTCCAAACCAGTTTCCTCTTCTGTCCCATCAGAGGTGTCGTCAAAGTTTTTTGTAACAGAGAGGAACTCTTCGATATTTTCAACCCGAGCCTTGCTTTCTAGAGTCGCTTGGGCATTGAGAATATCGACGTAACCTGTTTTTTCTAGAACAGCCTCAACCAACTCTGTAATAGTTAAGTGGTCTAGCTGCTCCCGTAAATCAAGAATCATATTAGCAAAATCCCAGATAGATTGGGCTGCTTTTCCTTTGATGCCAGACAACATGATATTTGCTGAAGCATCTAGCATGGACATATTTTGCATATTCGCAAAATCACGGATTTTCTCAACAGTACCTGGGCCAATTCCACGTTTAGGCTCGTTAATAATACGTTCAAAACTAATATTGTCACTCAAATTAGCAATGAGGTTGAGATAAGCGATAATATCGCGGATTTCCTTACGGCTGTAGAATTTGGTTCCGCCGACCATGGTATAAGGAATGTTAGACTTGAGCAGGGCTTCCTCGATAGTACGGGACTGGGCATTAGTACGATAGAGAACTGCAAAATCCTTGTGAAGGAAGTTTTGACTGCGACTAAGTTCATCGATAGTTCTGGCTACAAATACAGCCTCATCCAGCTCATCATTGGCACGATAGTATACGATTGGCTCCCCATCAGCGTTTTGAGTCCAGAGATTCTTAGGACGGCGGTTTTTATTGTTTTTAATAACCTCATTGGCCGCTTGGAGAATGGTTTTAGTTGAGCGGTAATTTTCCTCCAGCAAAACAACTTTGGCTTGGGGATAATCTTTCTCGAAATCTAAGATATTCTGCATGTCAGCACCACGCCAACCGTAGATAGACTGATCCGCATCCCCAACTACACAGATATTTTTAAAGCGCGAAGCCAAGAGTTTGACCAGTTGGTACTGAGCGTGGTTGGTATCTTGGTACTCATCAACATGGATGTATTGGAATTTTTGCTGGTAATAGGTCAAGACATCAGGATTTTGATCAAAGAGATGCAAGGTCAGCATAATCAAATCATCAAAGTCAACAGACTCAGACTGACGAAGCTCCTTTTGATAGGCTGTATAACACTGAGCCACGATTTGCGTGTACATATCGCCAGCTTGGGAAGCATAAGCCACATCATCAATCAGGTCATTCTTAGCATTCGAAATAGTCCCTAAGATGCTCCGCTCATTCCATTTTTTCGGATCCAGGTTCAACTGCTTGAGAATACGTTTCATGAGCGTTCGCTGCTCCCCTGGATCGACAATAGTAAAATTACGGTTGTAGCCAATATGATCCGCATCGCGACGCAGGATACGAACACACATGGAGTGGAAGGTCGCAATCAAACAGTCCTGAGTAGATGGATTAAGTCCGTAAGCACGATCCTTCATCTCACGCGCAGCCTTGTTAGTAAAGGTAATGGCCAAGATATTCCACGGATTGACTAGCTTTTCATCAATCAGATAAGCAATGCGGTGGGTCAAAACACGGGTCTTTCCAGAACCAGCCCCCGCCATAATCAACAAGGGACCTTCTGTCGTTTGCACCGCCTCAGCCTGACGGTCATTCATTCCATTTAATAATGCGTTCATCTTCTCTTCCTTACTCTTGAAGTCAATATTTCTATTATATCAGAATTCAGGGAAAATATCTTTACCTAGATTGGTTACGTGTAGAAGGTAACTCCTTATATCTAGATAAGAAAATGAGCTTGGATAGTATTTCCAAACTCATTTAAATTCAATTGCAATATACTAGAACAAGCCTAGAACTGTTCCGTCGCTTTCAACATCCATATTGAGAGCTGCTGGTCGTTTTGGAAGTCCTGGCATGGTCATGACATCACCAGTTAATGCAACGATAAAGCCTGCACCTAATTTTGGTACCAATTCACGAATGGTAATTTCAAAGTTTTCAGGTGCTCCAAGTGCATTTGGATTATCTGAAAAACTATATTGAGTTTTAGCCATACAGATTGGCAATTTGTCCCAACCGTTTTGAACGATTTGAGCGATTTGCGTTTGAGCTTTCTTCTCAAAGTTTACTTTGCTACCACGGTAGATCTCAGTAACAATCTTTTCAATCTTTTCTTGGACAGAAAGGTCATTGTCATACAAACGTTTATAGTTAGCTGGGTTTTCAGCGATAGTCTTAACAACCGTTTCAGCAAGTGCTACTCCACCTTCTGCACCATCAGCCCAGACACTTGCTAGTTCAACTGGCACATCAATAGAAGCACAGAGTTCTTTCAAGGCTGCAATTTCAGCTTCTGTATCAGAGACAAATTCGTTAATAGCCACAACTGCTGGAATACCGAACTTACGGATGTTCTCAACATGGCGTTTCAAGTTAGCAAAACCGGTACGAACTGCTTCTACGTTTTCCTCTGTCAAAGCGTCTTTAGCCACACCACCATTCATCTTAAGGGCACGAAGAGTTGCGACAATGACAACTGCATCTGGAGAAGTTGGCAAGTTTGGTGTCTTAATATCAAGGAATTTCTCGGCACCAAGGTCTGCACCAAAACCAGCTTCAGTAACTGTATAATCAGCCAAGTGAAGAGCTGTTGTCGTTGCCAAGACTGAATTACATCCATGAGCGATATTGGCAAATGGACCACCGTGTACAAAGGCAGGTGTTCCGTAAATTGTCTGAACCAGGTTCGGCTTAATCGCATCCTTCAAGATCAAAGCCAAGGCACCTTCAACCTGCAAATCACCTACAGAAACTGGTGTACGGTCATAACGATAACCGATAACAATATTCGCCAAACGACGTTTCAAGTCCTCGATGTCTGTTGCCAAGCAAAGAATCGCCATGATTTCGGAAGCAACTGTAATATCAAAGCCATCCTCACGTGGAATACCATTTAGAGGGCCACCAAGTCCAACGGTCACATGACGAAGGGCGCGGTCGTTCAAGTCCACTACACGTTTCCAAAGGATACGACGTTGGTCAATTCCCAACTCATTTCCTTGGTGCAAATGGTTGTCAATCAAGGCAGAAAGCGCATTGTTGGCAGTCGTAATGGCATGCATATCCCCAGTAAAGTGAAGGTTGATGTCTTCCATTGGCAGAACTTGAGCGTAACCACCTCCTGCAGCACCACCCTTGATCCCCATGACTGGACCAAGAGATGGTTCGCGAATAGCAATCATCGTTTTCTTGCCAATTTTATTCAAGGCATCCGCTAGACCAATGGTAATAGTTGATTTCCCTTCACCTGCAGGCGTTGGATTGATAGCAGTAACCAAGATCAATTTCCCAACTGGATTGCTCTCAACTGCACGAATTTTATCAAAGCTGAGTTTAGCCTTGTACTTTCCATACAACTCCAAATCATCGTAAGAAATACCAAGTTTCTCTACAACATCAACGATTGGCTTCAACTCAATACTCTGTGCGATTTCAATATCTGTTTTCATTCAAAACTCCTCTAACCTCTTATATGATAATTCATTATAACACAAAACAAGATTTTTAACATCCTTAAACTCTCTAAACGTTCGTAAATATCCCTATTTTTAAGGTTTTTAGAGTTCTTTCTTAAATTTTATATGGCTTTATAGTTTGAAACTATAGAATAATGAAAAAATAATTTAATCAAGAAAATAGCTGTCAATTTCAGATAAATTATGTAAAATTCTTGTGCTTTCAATTTCTAATTTTTCTGCCAACTCAATAGAATATTCAAAACTAAGTTTAGTATTTAACGATAAATCAAACGAATAATCTTGTAATTTATCCAGTTTTTTATATTTTTCTATGATTTCGTTATAAATAGCAAGATAATGATTATCTAAAATTTTTATGTAATCATTCAGATTTTCCTTATAGTCTTGAATTATTTTTTGTTCGCTATCATTTAGTATTCCCTTCCCTATTTCCCAAATGAGTGAGCTGGCTATTGAACCCACAATAGAACCTAGAACTGGTATAGGAATCATTGCTTGGCCAATACAAGCACCAATTGTTGCAAAGGAAGCATCCATTACATTTAATGTCAAAAGATTCATAAATTCATCTTGGGTTATTTCTGTAGATCTATACTTTAGAACAATGTCTATCATTCCATAAGTTGCCATAACTAAGGCACTAGCATTTGGAGCACTAATCCCCAAGACGTTTGTTAATCCGTAAATTGAATAACCAGATATTGCACCCTTTACAACTCCTTCAGCTGTATTCAATCCACAATCTAACCAATCTGATTGTTCGAATTCAAAAATACTTTTTCCTTCTTTATATTTTCTATACACACTCGACATCAAAGCCAAACCACCCTGTAAAAAAGCTGCGTTTCTTGCCACCTTGTTAGCTTCTTTTAAATTAGGTAATGCATGTTTTTGGGCTACTAATCTTTTTTTATTTAATTCTTGTTTTTTCAGTTTGACTGTTTTATAAATATTTTTCTGTTCAGAATCCAATAGAGAGTTAATTGAATTCTTTTGAGCGTCTTTATAATCTAAAGCAGAAGATTTCATCCAAGATTTGTATGAAGTAAGTCCCTTGCTTTCAGTGATATCATTAATCATTTGACGTATATCTGTAATTTGTTTACTGGACAATCTCTTGCCATTAAATTCAACTTCTTTTGCTCCAGCCATTATTTTTTCAAATACTTGAACGTGATCTTTTGGAAACATCATTTTCATTTTTGTATTGTAAAAAAATGATTGTTCTAATTCATCACGTAGATTATTATAAAACTTCATTTGAATGGTATTTCTACCAATTAATAAATCAGCTGGTCCATTGTCATTCAAAACTTTAACAATTGGGTTTAATCCCTCAATTGCTCTCCTTGCATTTACAATTCCTGCTTCTGCAAACTCTGCTATAAAGCCATGTACTCCACGATTACCGCCACGATTTTTAACAATAACATCTTCTATATTTTCTTTAGCATAATCTAAAAATTTAGAGGCATTATCCTTGTTTAAGATGACATTGCGAGCTTCATCCTCTATCATTTTCATAGCAATTTGTAAGTCTTGAATTCTTAAATTATTTAAACAATTGACATATGCTCCAATACCTTGGTTAAATGCTTGATTAAAAATTTGATTAACCATTTATTTTAATTTCCTTATTTATCATAGCTGTCAGTGACAGTGTTGAATTCACTAAATTACCTGCTTTATATTTTTCATCTTCAGTAAATAAGCTATAGTCCATTCCAGTTAAAGATAAATTGGCTAAATAAATTCCTTCTGTTTGTTTTTCAGTTAGTTCTATTAATTCCGTAACTTCTATTACTTTTTCTTTAAGTTGTCTAGCCAACAATTCTACCTTTTTCTGTTCCTCTATAGCCTCTTTTGCAACTTCTTCATTTTTCCTATTAGCTACTACACCAGCGCCTACAGAAGCGGTCAACATAACTCCTGCAATTCCCCAACCGACAGGACCAGCCAATGCTAAAAATGCGTTACCTGCTGCCATTCCACCTCCACCAGCTGCTACACTTCCACCACCTAACCAAGCCAGAGCGGCGCTATTTGCTGCAGCACCTGTCAAACTTGAAATTGCAGTACCTGTTGATGCAACACCAAATGTAGTTGCAACACCCATAGCGGCAGTAGGCCCTAAAGTTGCAACCGTTACTCCTAATGCGCTAAGAGAAGCCGTAGCCGCTGTGCTACCACTTGCTAATTCAGCTTCCTTAATTGACTGTGAAATAGCAATTTGCTTATCTTCAAAATTCTGAATTTCAACATCAATTTCTTCTAATTTTGTTTCAAACTCTTTTGGCTTATTTGCTAGCTTACTAATTCTTTCTTCAATAATTTTTACAACTTTGACCGCTTTTTCCCTAACCTGATAGAGTTCTGTTGATTTATTAGCTAAGTTATCAGCTTCATCATTATACAATCTTATAGATTCTTTATATCCCTCGACAGCTTCTTGTCTAAGTTTAGAATTAAAGAGGTCAACAGCATCAATTTGTTCTTTCGTATTATTCGCTATTTTACCTGCTTCATTAAAAGTTTCCAATGAAGCTTTAGTTACATGTTCTGCCACATCACTAGCTACCCCAATAGCTTTTTCAGAAACATCTGTGATAACATCACCAACTTGACTTGATACATTTTCTATAACTTTTACAGACTCTGTAATAGCTTCTCCAGTAAATTTCCCTGCTTCATTTAATACTTTACTGGTAGCGGATCCAGCATCATTCAATACCTTACTAGCTTCTTTTGTAAAATTATCAGCAAATTTAAAAAATCCATTAAACACTCTCCTTTATTGTATATACTCCTATTATGCGATAAACAGAAGAGATTGTCAAAATCGACCATATATTAATTTACTTAATTTTTATCACTTTCATTTTACTTACCGTTTATTTTTGTGTACAATAGTGCTATGAAAATTTTAGTTACATCGGGCGGTACCAGTGAAGCTATCGATAGCGTCCGCTCTATCACTAACCATTCCACAGGTCGCTTGGGGAAAATCATCACAGAAACCTTGCTTGCTGCCGGGCATGAAGTTTGTTTAATTACGACAAAACGAGCTCTGAAGCCAGAATCCCATCCCAACCTAAGCATTCAAGAAATCAATAATACCAATGACCTTCTTCTAGAAATGCAAGAACATGTTCAGGATTATCAGGTCTTGATTCACTCAATGGCCGTATCTGATTACACTCCTGTTTATATGACGGGGCTTGAGGAGGTTCAGGCTAGCTCCAATTTGGAAGAATTTTTAAACAAGCAGAATCATCAAGCTAAGATTTCTTCGACTGATGAGGTTCAGGTTTTGTTCCTGAAAAAGACACCCAAAATCATCTCTCTAGTCAAGGAATGGAATCCTGCTATTCATCTGATTGGTTTCAAACTGCTGGTTGATGTCTCTGAGGATTATCTCATCGAGATTGCCCGAAAAAGTCTTATCAAGAACCAAGCAGACTTAATCATTGCAAATGACCTCACTCAAATCTCAGCGAACCAGCATCGTGCAATCTTTGTTGAGAAAGATCAGCTTCAAACAGTCCAGACTAAAGAAGAAATTGCAAAACTCCTCCTTGAAAAAATTCAAGCCTATCATTCATAGAAAGGAAAGCTATGGCACATATTCTCTTGGCTGTAACGGGCTCAATCGCCTCTTACAAGTCGGCAGATTTAGTCAGTTCTCTAATAAAACAAGGTCATCAAGTCACTGTCTTAATGACTCAGGCTGCTACAGAGTTTATCCAACCTTTGACACTACAGGTACTCTCTCAGAATCCTGTCCACTTGGATGTCATGAAGGAACCCTATCCAGCTCAAGTCAATCATATCGAACTTGGAAAAAAAGCAGATTTATTTATCGTGTCCCCTGCAACTGCTAACACTATTGCAAAACTAGCTCACGGCTTTGCGGACAACATGGTGACCAGTACGGCTCTAGCCTTGCCAAGTCATATCCCAAAACTCATCGCACCAGCAATGAATACAAAAATGTATGACCATCCAGCAACTCAGGCTAATCTGAAAACATTAGAAGCCTACGGCTATCAGCTGATTGCTCCTAAGAAATCCCTACTAGCTTGTGGAGACCACGGACGAGGAGCCTTAGCTGACCTCACAATTATTTTAGAAAGAATAAAGGAAACTCTCGATGAAAAAACGCTCTAATATTGCACCCATTGCTATCTTTTTTGCAACCATGCTCGTGATACACTTTCTGAGCTCACTTATCTTTAACCTTTTTCCATTCCCAATCAAACCGACCATCGTTCATATTCCTGTCATTATTGCCAGCATTATTTACGGTCCACGCGTTGGGGTTACACTTGGATTTTTGATGGGGCTACTTAGCTTGACAGTTAATACGATTACGATTCTACCGACAAGCTACCTCTTCTCCCCATTCGTACCAAACGGAAACATCTACTCAGCTATCATTGCCATCGTCCCACGTATTTTGATTGGTTTAACTCCGTATCTAGTTTATAAACTAATGAGAAATAAAACTGGTCTTATTTTAGCTGGTGCCCTTGGTTCACTTACCAACACAGTCTTTGTACTTGGTGGAATTTTCTACCTTTTTGGAAATGTTTTTGATGGTAATATCCAAAAACTCCTAGCAACTGTTATCTCAACAAATTCGATTGCTGAATTAGTTATTTCCGCAGTTCTAACCCTTGCTATTGTTCCAAGATTACAAACTTTGAAGAAATAAAAACAATCTCCGCTTTCAAGCTTGAAGGTGGAGATTTTGCTCTATACAGTTTCTTTTTAGTGAAATCTTTACCAATATTTAATTTAAAATGGCCTATAAACTTAAGTAAATCCTTGATTTATTATCTTGTTTATTGTACTATACTAGTGTATATACAGCTAAAAGGAGATTCTTATGAATACACGGAAAAAGACACAATTTATGACAATGACTGCCCTCTTAACGGCTATTGCGATTTTGATTCCAATTGTTATGCCTTTCAAGATCGTCATTCCACCTGCTTCCTATACTTTAGGAAGCCACATCGCTATTTTTATTGCCATGTTCTTGTCGCCCTTGATGGCAGTTTTTGTCATCCTAGCCTCTAGTTTTGGATTTTTGATGGCTGGCTATCCTATGGTTATCGTATTTCGAGCTTTTTCCCATATCTTTTTTGGGACTTTGGGAGCTCTTTACCTACAAAAATTCCCCGATACCCTAGATAAACCAAAATCTTCCTGGATTTTCAACTTTGTTTTAGCGCTTATCCATGCCCTTGCTGAAGTATTAGCCTGTGTCGTTTTTTATGCAACTTCGGGTACCAATGTAGAAAATATGTTTTATGTTCTATTTGTGCTAGTTGGATTTGGCACAATTATCCATAGTATGGTAGACTATACATTAGCACTAGCTGTCTATAAAGTGCTTCGAAAACGCCGTTAAAAGGAAAAGCTATGACAAAAGATCGCAAACAAGCTCTGCTCCAACTCTTGAAAGAAGCTCCTAAAGCCCTTAATGGCCAAAGTTTGGCGGAACATTTTCATGTCACACGTCAGGTCATTGTGCAGGACATTGCAATTTTGAGAGCCGATGGCGCTCCTATCCTATCCACTAATCGTGGCTACGTCTATAAGCAAATTGATACCAATCCTTATGTCCATAAACTTTTCAAAGTGAAACATGAAGTTGAAGAAATCGGTCAAGAACTCCTTGCTATCGTCGATAATGGAGGACGTGTCCAGAATACTTTGATTGACCATCCCGTTTATGGAGAAATTGAAACCTTGCTGAAACTGTCTTGCCGCCGAGACGTTCAACATTTTCTAGAACAAGTCGAGCATTCTGATTTTAGACCTTTATCTGAATTGACAGATGGTGTCCATTACCACCTAGTCGAAGCCGAAACACAACAAGACCTCCACTATATCGAGGAGGCCTTGGATCAGCTAGGTTATTTAGTAAAAGACTAGAAAATTTTCTTTTCCCAATCGTCTTCTGTACGGCGAGGGTAGAAAAATTCAGATTTGTCCGGAGCTTCCATCATCTCCATCAAAGGTAACATATCATAGGCCAGATCCAAGTTTGGAATCTGGTCTTTTTGCACCCAAGAAACTTCTCCAAATCCAAAAGATTGAGACTTTTATATAGAATCAGCTATAGCATGCTCTAAAGACTATCCGCTTGATTTTATATCGAAAAGCTTCTCCGTAATTTTTCACACTTTCGTTCTCTTAACTTTCTTTTCGAGCGATAAACATACCATATTCTTTAGGAATGATCAACATACCATTATTAAACTCACTTTCCAATCTTTTACGAATGACTTTTTCTTCTAGCGAACCTATTTCTGAAATTCCTTTAAAGGATTGGATGTATTTAACTAGATCATCTATGCTAGTTACCTGTAACTCATCATCATAGAGTAATGTATCGACAGAGTTAAAATACCTACTCAGGTACCTTTTGCCATTTTGTAAAGTAAAAGTTTTATTTTCCAAATCTTGATTGACCTCATCTTTAAATAAACTTGCCAAATAATCTACAACTCCATTTTCACCAAATGTAGCACAGTAAAAAATTCCGCCTGTTTTTAAGACTCTATTCACCTCAGAGAGCGCTTTAGGAATATCATTTACATGATGTAGAAGCATATTAGCAACAACAATATCAAACGTTTCATCCTCAAAAGAAATCTTTTGAATATCCATTATTTCATAGTTAACATTGTCTCTATTTCCAATCACTGACCTCGTTGTTCTCACCATATCTTTAGAAAAATCTGTAATAACCAACTGCTTCATTTTATCTATAGAATCACTATTACTTTTCCACAGTTCTCCTGTACCACATCCCAATTCTAGTACCTTTACTTCATTAGTGATTTGGTAGTTGGAAAATATCCAATTGTTAAATCCTAATTTATTTTTTGAATACTTCTTATGTATTTTTACTCTAATATCAAGATTATCTTGTTTTGCATATTGTTCAATTACTTTATCATCCATTTTCTGGTACTTCCTTTCATATTTTAAGATTATACCATAAAACAAAACAATCTCCGATTTCAACATTGAAGGTGGAGATTGTTCAAAATATAGATTGAAAAGAATAATAAGAAATTTAGAGATATTCAGTTGACTTACACCACCATACTTAGCCTATATTTCAGTACCTTACTTTAAAAGATAACACCTATCGACTAATCATAAAACTAAAAAATTTCTTTCGCCCATCCATCTTCTGTACGGTGGCGGTAGAAAAACTCTGATTTGTCAGGAGCTTCCATCATTTCCATCAAAGGCAACATATCATAGGCCAGATTCAAGTTTGGAATCTGGTCTTTTTGCACCCAAGAAACTTCTCCTTCTTCTGAAGATTGAAGAGTTCCAGTAAACTCGGTCGCCTTATAACAAAAGACAATGTAGCGCCCGCCTGTATCCAGAGGCCAGTTCTTGATACCGACTAGTTGCGGATTTTTGATAGTCAATCCTGTTTCTTCATAGATTTCACGAATGACAGACTCTGCGAAAGACTCGCCATTTTCTATATGGCCTCCTGGAAAGGCATAACCAGACCAGCGATTGGTTTCAGGAGAGCGATATTGCATAACCACGCGCTGCGTTTCGGGGTCTTCAATCAGACAAATATTTGTTAAAATCGTTAATTGGGAACGGGACATACATAGACTCACTTTCTAATTTATTAAATTTTCAGACTTGGTACCAGTACCATTAGCTTCTACTTTTTAAAATTATTTAGAATTGAAATACCATTCGTTTTTCCTTTATAGGCTTTCCAAGTTCAAGGATTTTTTCTTGTCCATCAAAAGTAAAACCCATTTTTTGATAGAAAGCAATGGCTCGCTTATTATCTTTCAATACCCATAAGAAAATTTCAGAAAAATGATTAAGAGCAGTCAAAGCTACTTTCACTAACTTTTGTGCGATACCTTTTCCATAATAGTCTTTTAAAACATATAAAGCAATAATTTCACCAGCTTGAATAGTCTCATCACGAAAGTTGCCATAACTGATAAAACCAACTACCTTCACGCCATCTATCGCAATCAATGTATTTTCTGGATACTTTTGACTAAAGAATCGACATCTTTCCAATGTCATTGTCTCCTGAAATTCTGCAGGCAAAAGATCGTCATAAGCCTCTCTCCACGTTTGCCAGTGAACAAGGGATTTACCTTCTATCTCTTCAGGAGTTTCCATTGATTTGATAATAATCGTCATTTATTTTCTGCTCCCTAACCCAACGCCTTGACTTCCAGCATCATATCACGGATCTGAGCTGCTAGTTCAAAGTCAAGCACTTCGACGGCTTCTTGCATTTGTTTTTCTAGTTTCTTAACTAGTTCTTTGCGTTCTTGTTTATTGAGGCTATTGATATCGACTTCCTTGTCCTCTTCCTTGACAACTGCCTTAGTCACGGCAATCAGGTCACGGATTTCTTTCTTAATGGTTTGTGGTACAATACCATGCTCTTCATTGTAAGCCATCTGGATTTTGCGACGACGAGCTGTTTCATCGATGGCACGTTGCATAGACTGAGTCATCGTGTCCGCATACATAATGACATGGCCTTCGCTGTTACGGGCAGCACGTCCAATGGTCTGGATGAGTCCACGTTCGTTACGGAGGAAACCTTCTTTGTCAGCATCGAGAATAGCAACCAAGCTTACCTCAGGAACGTCAATTCCTTCACGGAGCAGGTTGATTCCGACCAAGACATCAAAGACACCCAAGCGCAGGTCACGGATAATCTCCGTTCGCTCCAAGGTCTTGATATCCGAGTGCATGTACTTGACTTTGATACCCATTTCCTTGAAATAATCGGTTAAGTCTTCTGCCATCTTCTTGGTCAAGGTGGTGATAAAGGTTCGCTCGTTCTTTTCAACACGGGCATTGATTTCACCCAAGAGGTCATCAATCTGTCCCATAGTCGGACGGACCTCCACCTCAGGATCCAAAAGACCTGTAGGACGAATGATTTGCTCAATCACTGTCTCGGTCTGTTCATTTTCATAGTCACCAGGTGTCGCTGAAACATAAACAATCTGATGCACATGGCTTTCAAACTCTTCACGACGGAGAGGACGATTGTCCAAGGCGGACGGCAAACGGAAACCATAATTAACCAGCATTTCCTTACGAGAGCGGTCTCCATTGTACATACCCTTGATCTGCCCCATGGTCATGTGACTTTCATCAATCATAATCAAGAAATCATCTGGGAAGAAGTCGAGCAGCGTATAAGGAGGCTCTCCTTCGCTCCGTCCATCCATGTGGCGTGAGTAGTTTTCGACACCGTTGGTATAGCCCATCTCGCGCAACATTTCGATATCATACTCTGTCCGCTGCTTCAAACGCTGAGCTTCAAGTAATTTGCCTTCCTTCTCAAAGACAGCTAACTGCTCCTCCAACTCTGCCTGAATCTTGGCAATAGCAACTTCCATGTGGTCGTCATTGGTCACAAAGTGAGTAGCTGGGAAAATCGCCAAATGATCCACTTCTCCCAATACCTGACCTGTCAAAGCCTCAACTTCACGAATACGGTCAATTTCGTCTCCAAAAAATTCTACTCGAAAGGCATGTTCATCACGGGAAGCTGGGAAAATCTCCACCACATCCCCACGCACACGAAATCTTCCCCGTTGGAAATCAATGTCATTGCGCTCAAACTGAATATCAACCAAGTCATTCAAGAGTTTATCACGAGAAATTTCCAGACCTGGACGCAGACTAACGACGCTGTCAGCGTATTCCTTAGGCGAACCCAAACCATAGATACAAGAGACTGAAGCCACGACAATGACATCATTACGCTCCAGAAGAGCCGAAGTCGCTGAGTGGCGGAGCTTGTCAATCTCGTCATTGACAGAGCTGTCCTTCTCAATGTAGGTATCACTAGAAGGAACATAGGCCTCTGGTTGGTAATAATCATAGTAGGAAACAAAATACTCAACAGCATTCTCAGGGAAAAATTCCTTAAACTCCCCGTAGAGCTGTCCTGCCAGAGTCTTATTGTGGGCGATGACCAGAGTTGGTTTATTGACTTTGGAAATGACCTGACTCATGGTATAGGTCTTCCCTGTTCCAGTCGCCCCCATCAGAATCTGTGCTTTTTCTCCACCCTCGATATTATCTACCAACTGCTCGATAGCTTGAGGTTGGTCTCCTGATGGTTGATATTTTGATACTAGTTTAAATTGATTATCTGTAATGCGGTTAATCATAAGAATCCTCTCTCGATGTGCTATTCCTATTTTAGCATACTTGTAACATTTT
This sequence comes from uncultured Streptococcus sp., assembly GCA_963517545.1. Taxonomy (GTDB): domain Bacteria; phylum Bacillota; class Bacilli; order Lactobacillales; family Streptococcaceae; genus Streptococcus. Next base: position 34,032 of record CAUQGR010000008.1, read on the forward strand.
CACGAAGAAAAGGACGGACCTAAGTCACATCCTTTCATTTTCGGCTCTTTAATTGATAAGCGAGATAGACAATCAGCAGTAGTAAGACCAGACTTGTCATGATAGATCCTTCTATCCCAAAAGAGCCACCTGATAGCCAATCTTGATTACCTTGTGGAGTAAATTTCATGATTGAGGTTCCTGAAGACTGACCACTAACTAATACTCCAAAAAGGTTACCCTGTGCAAAATTCCAAGCTCCATGAATACCACCTATACCCCATATAGTATCTGTTTTAAGAAGATATAGGGACATGGCAACTCCAAATAAAAAGAGATCAATTGCAGATAAGAAAGTTATGCCTGAATTTCCTAAATGAAGTAAGGTAAAGAGACTACTAGATATGATAATAGCGACTTTAAGATTGGTTCTGGAAGCCAATTGTGGAATCAACCAAGCACGAGTAACCAATTCTTCTGCCGTTCCTTGTAAAATCCAAAAAGGTATTGTAAATAAAGTAAAAGCTAGCGAATAAGTATCCAAGTGAATGGAGTCAAATTGATACTGCCCCAACACTACTAGTCCAGCCAAAGCAAGTATAAAGAGAGATAGACCAAGACCGTATCCTTTAAGTAAGGCACTTAAAAAATTTTCTTTATAGAATCCCAAAGTTCGAATAGGTCTTTTCTCTACTTTTCTAGTCCATCTAAACACAGTTAAGATGATAAAACCAAAGGACAGTAATTCAAATATTAAATGGATGTCACTTGATTTATCAGATAAATTCTGAAATAACATTTGAAGGAAATCTGCAATTCTTTGACCACCCACACCAAGATTGCTAAATAACCCGATCAATGCTAAAAAACTAAGGCCAAAAAATAGAGAAGATATAAACTCAGATATATAGACGAAAAATAGAGCTAACAAGGGGCTTGTATAAATGTTTAAACTCATTTTAGAAGTTTCAAAGTCTTTTAAGATTCTTTTGTCTTTCATAACTTTATCCTCTTTTACTATATGATATACCTTTATTATAGCACTTCTGTTGTGTGATTCAAGACAAAATCAGAATTATAGATGTCATATCTTCTTACATAGTTTTTATAAAAATTTGCCTTTTTTTGTTTTTTTTGCTATAATGGTAAAATATTCGGAAAAGGAGACTAAAAATGAAGAAAAAATTTCTAGCATTTTTGCTAATTTTATTCCCAATTTTCTCATTAGGTATTGCCAAAGCAGAAACGATTAAGATTGTGTCTGATACCGCCTATGCACCTTTTGAGTTTAAAGATTCAGATCAAACTTATAAAGGAATTGATGTTGACATTATCAACAAAGTCGCTGAGATTAAAGGATGGAACATTCAGATGTCCTATCCTGGATTTGACGCAGCGGTCAATGCAGTTCAAGCTGGTCAAGCTGACGCTATCATGGCAGGGATGACAAAGACGAAAGAACGTGAAAAAGTCTTTACCATGTCTGATACTTACTATGATACAAAAGTTGTCATTGCAACTACAAAGGCACACAAGATTAGTAAATATGACCAATTAACTGGCAAAACCGTTGGTGTTAAAAACGGAACTGCTGCTCAACGTTTCCTTGAAACAATCAAAGATAAATACGGCTTTACTATTAAAACATTTGACACTAGTGATTTGATGAACAACAGCTTGAGTGCTGGTGCCATCGATGCTATGATGGATGACAAACCTGTTATCGAGTATGCCATTAACCAAGGTCAAGACCTTCATATTGAAATGGATGGGGAAGCTGTAGGAAGTTTTGCTTTCGGTGTGAAAAAAGGAAGCAAATACGAGCACCTGGTTACTGAATTTAACCAAGCCTTGGCTGAAATGAAAAAAGATGGTAGTCTTGATAAAATCATCAAGAAATGGACTGCTTCATCATCTTCAGCAGTGCCAACTACAACTACTCTTGCAGGCTTAAAAGCTATTCCTGTTAAAGCTAAATACATCATCGCCAGCGATTCTTCTTTTGCACCTTTTGTTTTCCAAAATTCAAGCAACCAATACACTGGTATTGATATGGACTTGATTAAGGCAATCGCTAAAGACCAAGGTTTTGAAATTGAAATTACCAATCCTGGTTTTGATGCTGCTATCAGTGCTGTCCAAGCTGGTCAAGCTGATGGTATCATTGCTGGTATGTCTGTCACAGATGCTCGTAAGGCAACTTTTGACTTCTCAGAATCATACTACACCGCTAATACTATCCTTGGTGTCAAAGAATCAAGCACCATTGCTTCTTATGAAGATTTGAAAGGGAAGACAGTCGGTGTTAAAAACGGAACTGCTTCTCAAACCTTCCTAACAGAAAATCAAAGCAAATACGGTTACAAAATCAAAACCTTCGCTGATGGTTCATCAATGTATGACAGTTTAAATACTGGTGCCATTGATGCCGTTATGGATGATGAACCTGTTCTCAAATATTCTATCAGCCAAGGACAAAAATTGAAAACACCAATCGCTGGAACTCCAATCGGTGAAACAGCCTTTGCCGTTAAAAAAGGAGCAAATCCAGAATTGATTGAAATGTTCAACAACGGACTTGCAAACCTTAAAGCAAACGGAGAATTCCAAAAGATTCTTGACAAATACCTAGCTAGTGAATCTTCAACTGCTTCAACAAGCACTGTTGACGAAACAACTATCTGGGGCTTGCTTCAAAACAACTACAAACAACTCCTTAGCGGTCTTGGTATCACTCTTGCTCTAGCTCTTATCTCATTTGCTATTGCCATTGTCATCGGGATTATCTTCGGTATGTTTAGCGTTAGCCCATACAAATCTCTTCGCGTCATCTCTGAGATTTTCGTTGACGTTATCCGTGGTATTCCATTGATGATTCTTGCAGCCTTCATCTTCTGGGGAATTCCAAACTTCATCGAGTCTATCACAGGCCAACAAAGCCCAATTAACGACTTTGTAGCTGGTACTATTGCCCTCTCGCTCAATGCAGCGGCTTATATCGCTGAAATCGTTCGTGGTGGTATTCAGGCCGTTCCAGTTGGACAAATGGAAGCCAGCCGAAGCTTGGGTATCTCTTATGGAAAAACCATGCGTAAGATTATCTTGCCACAAGCAACTAAATTGATGTTGCCAAACTTTGTTAACCAATTCGTTATCGCTCTTAAAGATACAACTATCGTATCTGCTATCGGTTTGGTTGAACTCTTCCAAACTGGTAAGATTATCATCGCCCGTAACTACCAAAGTTTCAAGATGTATGCAATCCTTGCTATCTTCTATCTTGTAATTATCACACTTTTGACTAAACTAGCGAAACGCTTAGAAAAGAGGATTCGTTAATGGCAAAATTAAAAATTGATGTAAATGATTTACACAAAAGCTACGGAAAAAATGAAGTTTTAAAAGGAATTACGACCAAATTCTATGAAGGAGATGTTGTTTGTATCATCGGTCCTTCAGGTTCTGGTAAGTCAACTTTCCTCCGTAGCCTTAATCTTTTAGAAGAAGTTACGAGTGGTCACATCACTGTGAACGGTTATGACTTAACTGAAAAAACAACCAACGTTGACCACGTCCGTGAAAATATCGGAATGGTGTTCCAACACTTCAACCTCTTCCCTCATATGTCTGTATTGGACAACATCACCTTTGCTCCTATTGAGCACAAGTTGATGACTAAGGAAGAAGCTGAGAAATTGGGAATGGAGTTGCTTGAAAAGGTTGGTCTAGCAGATAAAGCTAATGCTAACCCAGATAGCCTATCAGGTGGTCAAAAACAACGTGTGGCCATCGCTCGTGGACTAGCAATGAATCCAGACATCATGCTCTTTGATGAACCAACTTCTGCCCTTGACCCTGAGATGGTCGGAGACGTACTAAATGTTATGAAAGACTTGGCTAAACAAGGCATGACCATGATTATCGTAACACATGAGATGGGATTTGCTCGTCAGGTTGCCAACCGCGTTATCTTTACAGCAGATGGCGAGTTCCTTGAAGACGGAACACCTGACCAAATCTTTGATAACCCACAACACCCACGTCTGAAAGATTTCTTGGACAAGGTCTTAAACGTCTAAACGCAAACTGTAAGGATTTCCTTGCAGTTTTTTTCTATCTCGTATTAGATTTTTTGATTTTTCGGAAAATTATGTTAGAATTAAGTTTATGAAATGAGGTTTCCTCATACCTAGCAAGACTAGGAATAAAAATAGAAATTAGGTAGCTAGATGTCATCTAAGGTTATTGTTACAATTTTCGGTGCGAGTGGAGACCTGGCTAAACGCAAGCTCTACCCTTCCCTATTTAGACTCTATAAATCCGGCAATCTTTCCGAGCACTTTGCCGTTATTGGAACTGCCCGTCGTCCTTGGAGCAAGGAATATTTTGAATCTGTTGTAGTCGAATCTATCCTTGATTTGGCAGATAGTACCGAACAGGCTCAGGAGTTCGCTAGCCACTTCTACTATCAAAGCCATGATGTCAATGATACAGAACACTACATTGCTTTGCGTCAATTGCAGGCTGAATTAAATGACAAGTACCAAGCTGAACACAACAAGCTCTTCTTCTTATCTATGGCACCTCAGTTCTTTGGAACTATTGCCAAACACCTCAAGTCTGAAAATATCGTAGATGGAAAAGGTTTTGAGCGCTTAATCGTTGAAAAACCATTTGGTACAGATTACGCAACTGCAAGCAAGTTGAATGACGAGCTCCTAGCAACATTTGACGAAGAACAAATTTTCCGTATTGACCATTATCTTGGTAAGGAAATGATCCAAAGCATCTTTGCAGTTCGCTTTGCAAACTTGATTTTTGAAAACGTTTGGAACAAGGACTTTATCGACAATGTTCAAATTACCTTTGCGGAGCGCTTGGGTGTAGAAGAACGTGGTGGCTACTATGACCAATCTGGTGCCCTCCGTGACATGGTACAGAACCACACTCTACAACTGCTTTCTCTCCTTGCCATGGACAAGCCAGCAAGCTTCACAAAAGACGAGATTCGTGCTGAAAAGATTAAGGTCTTTAAAAACCTCTATCATCCAACTGATGAAGAGCTTAAAGAACACTTTATCCGTGGTCAATACCGCTCTGGTAAGATTGATGGCATGAAATACATCTCTTATCGTAGCGAGCCAAATGTAAATCCAGAATCAACAACTGAAACCTTTGCATCTGGTGCCTTCTTTGTAGACAGCGATCGCTTCCGTGGTGTTCCATTCTTCTTCCGCACTGGTAAACGTCTGACTGAAAAAGGAACTCATGTCAACATCGTCTTTAAACAAATGGACTCTATCTTTGGTGAGCCACTTGCTCCAAACATTTTGACCATCTATATCCAACCAACAGAAGGCTTCTCTCTTAGCCTAAATGGGAAGCAAGTAGGAGAAGAATTTAACTTGGCTCCTAACTCACTTGATTACCGTACAGATGCGACCGCAACTGGTGCTTCTCCAGAACCATACGAGAAATTGATTTATGATGTCCTAAATAACAACTCAACTAACTTTAGCCACTGGGATGAAGTTGGTGCGTCATGGAAATTGATTGACCGTATCGAAGAGCTCTGGGCTGAAAATGGTGCCCCACTTCATGACTATAAAGCTGGAAGCATGGGACCTCAAGCAAGCTTTGACTTACTTGAAAAATTCGGTGCCAAATGGACTTGGCAACCAGATATCGCCTATCGTCAAGATGGTCGCTTAGAATAAAAAAATTCCTGCAAGTTTGTACCTTGCAGGATTTTTGCTTCTGATTAGATTAAGCCTTCCAAGAGACCCTTCATAAAGTTTTCTGAGTTAAACTCTCCAATATCATCGATTTTTTCACCAAAACCAATCAATTTTACAGGAATATTGAGTTCTTCTCGGATGGCTAAAACAACCCCACCTCGAGCAGTTCCATCAATCTTAGTCAAGACAATTCCTGTTAAAGGAGTGATTTTTGAAAATTCTTTGGCCTGTACCAAGGCATTTTGACCTGTTGATGCATCAAGTGCCAAGAAGGTTTCATGGGGTGCCTCTGGCACAACACGCTTGATGATGCGTCCAATCTTCTCCAACTCAGCCATGAGGTTGTCCTTGTTTTGCAGACGACCAGCGGTATCAATCATAAGAATATCGATACCTTCAGCCACGGCACGTTCCATACCATCAAAGACCACACTGGCTGGGTCAGCTTTTTCAGGTCCAGTCACAACTGGAACGTCCACACGACGGCCCCATTCAGCTAGCTGTGCAACTGCACCTGCACGGAAGGTATCTGCCGCAACCAACATGACCTTCTTACCAGCTTGTTTGTAGCGGTGGGCTAATTTTCCGATAGAAGTTGTTTTCCCGACACCATTAACCCCCACAAAGAGCATGACTGTCAAGCCATATTGGAAATGAATACTTTCATCGTAGTTGCCATCCTTTTCATAAAGCTCAACCAATTTCTCAATGATGACACGGCGTAGTGCATCAGGTTTCTTGGCATTTTCAAGTTTGGCTTCGTAGCGGAGCTCCTCTGTTAAGTTAGAAGCCACCTGGACACCAACGTCACTCATGATCAGCAGTTCTTCTAGTTCCTCGAAAAATTCTTCGTCAACAGAGCGGAAATTAGCAAAGAAGGCGTTCAAGCGGGCACCAAAGCCTGTACGAGTCTTCTTAAGACTACGATCATATTTTTCCTGAACGGTTTCTTCTGCTTGAGGAATTTCTGGTTCAAGCACTTCAGAACTATTTTCTTCGACAGTTTCTTCGTACTCAAAATTCTCTTCCTCTGCAACTTCTTCTGAGTTTGAAAATTCTTCTATTTCTTCTTGTTGAACTTCTACAACTGGCTCTGAGTCCTGACTTTCTTCAACTGTATCTTGGATTTCCTCTTCTTCAAGCACAGCTTCTTCAAAACTTTCAACCTCTGCTTCTTCCTGAGAAACTTCCTCAGCTTCTGTAAGGGTAGTCTCAGTATCTTCAGACAAATCAAGATTTTCCAGAGCTTCTTTTACAACTTCTTCGATTTTAGGTTCTTCTTTTTTTCCGAATAGACGGTCAAATAATCCCATATCTTAGTTCTCCTTTAGCACATATTCTTCGATAGCCCAGGCGACAGCCTCTTCATCATTGGTCATTGGAGTCACCACATTTGCGACTGCCTTGACTTCAGGAACAGCATTTTGCATGGCAACACCGAGCCCTGCCCATTCAATCATAGAGAGGTCATTGGCCTCGTCACCACAAGCCATGACTTGGCTTTGGTCGATTCCAAGATGGCTGATTAGTTTTGCCAAACCTGTTGCTTTATGAACATTCTTTGGTGACCACTCTAGCAACATTTCACGTGATTTAAAGATTTCATATTGGTCAAACAATTCTGGAGAAATCTTCTGAATGGCTGCATCCAAGGGTTCTTGAGCAAAGGCAGTCACGCATTTATTGTAGGTCATTTGACTAGACAAGTCTTCAAAGTCCACTGGAACAAAGGTCAATGCTGGATTGAATTTGGCATAAAGACTTTCTTGGTCCGATTGAATTTGATAAACTGTTCCTTCTGAGATGGCATCAAGAGGCAGTGATAATTTCTCTGTTTCTTCATACAAGCGTGCCACATCATCATATGAAAAGACTGTTTTATCAAGGATTTCTCCTGTATTTTTCTGAACCAAACCACCATTAAAAGTAATCGTATACTCATCTTCGTGGCCGTCAGTCCCTAGCTCATGGAGAAAGAAATCCATAGCTTTTAAGGGACGACCAGTTGTCAATACGACCTTGATACCACGATCACGCGCAGCTTTCAAGGTTGCCTTGGTACGATCCGTCAGCCTTTTATCAGTAGTCAGCAAGGTCCCGTCTAAGTCCAATGCAATCAATTTTATATCTGCCATTATAAGCCCTCCATATAAGCGATAACCGACTGGTCCTTATGGTGACCAATCACAGTCTCTGCTAATTCTAAAATTTCTGGTCGTGCATTTTCAGGAGCTACAGGATGTCCCACAACCTGCATCATATGCAAGTCATTTAGATTATCTCCAAAAGCCATAACCTGATCCATTGTGATACCAAGTTTTTTAGCTAATTCAACAATAGCCACACCCTTATCGACATAGTCCAGAACAATATCAATGGATTCAAAGCCAGTTGTCATGGCCTTAACACCAGGAACATGTTCATTGACCCAAGCCTCCCCAGCTTCTAGCGTTTCTTCTGTGAAGTTGGTTGTAAATTTGAAAATATCATCTGTGATATCTTCCAAACTCGCTACTTTTTGGATATTTTCATTATAGTGCTGACTCACTTTCAAATAGGTCTCATCAACCGTATCTAGAACATAAGCTCCCTTTTTGCCCGTCAAGAGCAGTTTATTGATATCTACATAAGGTGAAGTTTTCAGCCTTTCAAAAGTTGATAGATAAAACTCACGAGACATAGTCGCTTCATACAAATCTTGACCTCGATATTCTACCAAACTGCCATTTTCAGCGATGAAAATAATGTCATCACGAACATCAGCAAATAATTTTTCTAAGGATAGAAATCCACGCCCCGAAGCCACCGCAAAGTAAATCCCTTTTTCCTTGTAGGAAGCCAAGAGAGACTTGAGGCGGTCCATATCAAAGCGTCCTTTCTCATCTAGGAAGGTTCCGTCCATATCCGTTGCTACTAGTTTAATTGTCATCCTTCAATACTTTCTAAATCTTTTAACTTAACCGAAACAATTTTTGAGACACCTGACTCTTGCATGGTCACTCCATAGATGGAATCAGCCGCTGCCATGGTTCCCTTACGGTGGGTCACAACGATAAACTGGCTGTCCTTGTCAAATCGATTGAGGTAATCCCCAAAACGTTTAACATTAGCTTCATCCAGCGCAGCTTCCACCTCATCCAAGATGACAAATGGGATAGTCTTAACTCGAATGATAGAGAAAAGCAAAGCTAGAGCTGATAGAGCTTTTTCACCACCACTCATCAGATTAAGAGACTGGATTTTCTTACCTGGAGGTTGAACAGAAATCTCAACCCCAGCTGTCAGCAAGTCTCCTTCAGTCAAAATGAGATCCGCCTGACCTCCACCAAACATCTGCTTGAAGGTTGCTTTAAAGGACTCACGAATAGCTTCAAAAGTTGATTTAAAGCGTTCCTTAACCTCATCATTCATCACTGTAATGGTCTCAAGGAGCAGGTTTTTCGCTGACAAAATATCATCTCTCTGGCTATTTAGGAAATCCAGACGGCTGTGAACTTCTTCGTACTGGTCAATAGCTTCCAAGTTGACTGGACCCAGTGAGCGAATAGCCTTCTCCAAATCCTGCACCTCTTGCTCTGCCAGATTAAGATTTTCCAATTCATGTGCCTTTTCTAGTGCTTCAGTATAGCTAATCTGATACTGGTCTGTTAATTGGCTTTGTAAATGGCGTAAGCGCTCGCTGACCTTTTCTTTCTTAGCTTCAGCACGCGTTTGCTTGCGAATCCATTCCTCATTCTGCTGGCGAGCCTGATCCAAATGACTGGCAATATCATCCAGCTGACCTTCAATATCATCCAACTCAAACTGCTTGCGAATCAAACCTTGTTGGAGGTTTGTTTTCTGATTTTTGGCTTCTTCAGCCTGTTGACTGAGCAATTCTGTATCAACTTTCTCAAGATTGTCAACCTTTTCTTGAAGAAGGCGCTGGATTTCCTCTTGTTCGATATCTAAATTGT
>CAUQGR010000009.1:0-42266 GCA_963517545.1 uncultured Streptococcus sp.
ACTATCTGCGCTATGTTTGGCGTATGTATATTCTAGGGACTTCCTACCGTTTGGGACAGATTATGCGGTCTCGCTTGTTTGAGCATTTCACAAAAATGTCTCCAGCCTTTTATCAAACCTATCGGACGGGGGACCTGATGGCGCATGCCACCAACGATATCAATGCCTTAACCCGTCTCGCAGGGGGAGGTGTTATGTCTGCGGTGGATGCTTCTATCACGGCTCTAGTGACCTTGCTGACCATGCTCTTTAGCATTTCGTGGCAAATGACGCTAGTTGCCATTCTACCCCTGCCTTTTATGGCTTATGCCACCAGTCGTTTAGGGAGAAAGACCCACAAGGCTTTTGGCGAATCGCAAGCCGCCTTTTCCGAACTCAACAACAAGGTGCAGGAGTCTGTATCAGGTATTAAAGTGACCAAGTCTTTCGGGTATCAGGCGGACGAGCTCAAGTCCTTTCAGGCAGTCAATGAATTGACCTTCCAAAAGAACCTCCAAACCATGAAATACGATAGTCTCTTTGACCCCATGGTTCTCTTATTTGTTGGTTCCTCCTATGTTTTAACGCTCTTGGTCGGCTCCTTGATGGTTCAGGAGGGGCAGATTACGGTTGGGAATCTGGTCACCTTTATCAGCTACTTGGATATGCTGGTTTGGCCTCTTATGGCTATTGGTTTCCTCTTTAATATTACTCAGCGAGGGAAGGTGTCCTATCAGCGGATTGAGGATCTTTTGTCTCAGGAATCACCTGTACAAGACCCTGAGTTTCCTTTAGATGGAATTGAAAACGGGCGCTTGCAGTATGCCATTGATAGCTTTGCCTTTGAAAATGAGGAAACACTGACAAATGTTCACTTTAGTTTGGAAAAAGGGCAAACATTGGGATTGGTTGGTCAGACAGGCTCTGGGAAAACGTCCTTGATTAAACTCCTCTTGCGTGAATACGATGTGGATAAGGGAGCCATTTATCTAAACGGTCACGATATTCGTGACTATCGTCTGACAGACCTTCGCAGTCTCATGGGCTATGTCCCTCAGGACCAGTTTCTCTTTGCGACTTCAATCTTAGATAATATTCGCTTTGGCAATCCTAACTTGCCCCTTTCAGCGGTCGAGAAAGCGACTAAGCTAGCACAAGTTTATCAAGACATTGTAGACATGCCTCAGGGATTTGAGACCATTATCGGTGAAAAGGGAGTCAGTCTTTCTGGTGGTCAAAAGCAGCGTCTGGCCATGAGTCGGGCTATGATTTTAGATCCAGATATCTTGATTTTGGATGATTCTTTGTCGGCCGTGGATGCCAAGACAGAATATGCGATTATTGACAACCTTAAGGAGACGCGAAAGGACAAGACAACCATTATTACGGCTCATCGCCTGAGTGCAGTTGTCCATGCAGATCTAATCTTGGTTCTGCAAAATGGTCAAATTATTGAACAGGGCACACACGAAGACTTGCTAGCTTTGGATGGCTGGTATGCCCAAACCTACCAGTCTCAGCAGCTGGAAATGAAGGGAGAAGAAGATGCAGAATAAGAAAGAACAATGGACTGTATTGAAGCGCTTGATGTCTTATCTCAAGCCTTATGGACTCCTGACCTTTTTGGCACTCAGTTTTCTCCTAGCGACGACGGTCATTAAAAGTGTCATTCCCCTTGTGGCTTCCCACTTTATCGACCAGTATCTCAGCAATCTCAACCAACTCGCTGTGACCGTTTTGCTGGCCTACTATGGCCTTTATATCCTACAAACTCTAGTTCAGTATGTCGGTAATCTTCTCTTTGCGCGGGTATCCTACAGCATCGTTAGGGATATTCGTCGCGATGCCTTTTCCAATATGGAGAAGCTGGGCATGTCTTACTTTGACAAGACGCCAGCAGGCTCTATCGTCTCTCGTTTGACAAATGACACCGAGACTATCAGTGATATGTTTTCGGGGATTTTATCTAGCTTTATCTCAGCAGTTTTCATCTTTCTGACAACTCTTTATACCATGTTGGTGTTGGATTTCCGTTTGACAGCATTAGTCTTGCTCTTTCTCCCCTTGATTTTCCTTTTGGTCAATCTCTATCGGAAAAAATCAGTGAAAATCATTGAGAAAACCAGAAGTCTCTTGTCAGATATCAATAGCAAGCTGGCTGAAAACATCGAGGGAATCAGAATAATCCAGGCCTTTAATCAAGAGAAGCGCCTACAGTCAGAATTTGATGAAATCAACCAAGAACACTTGGTATATGCCAACCGTTCTGTAGCCTTGGATGCCCTCTTTTTGCGCCCTGCCATGAGTTTGCTGAAACTCTTAGGATACGCTGTCTTGATGGCCTATTTTGGTTACCGTGGGCTTTATCTGGGAATAACTGCCGGGACTATGTATGCCTTTATCCAGTACATCAACCGCCTTTTTGACCCCTTGATTGAAGTAACGCAAAACTTCTCAACCCTTCAAACGTCCATGGTTTCTGCGGGCCGTGTCTTTGCCTTGATTGATGAGAGGACCTATGAGCCCCTTCAAAATGATGGGCACGCCAAAATCCAAGAAGGCAATATTCGATTTGAACATGTGTGCTTCTCATATGATGGCAAACATCCGATTCTGGATGACATTTCCTTCTCCGTTAATAAGGGTGAAACCATTGCCTTTGTGGGTCATACAGGTTCTGGGAAATCTTCGATTATCAATGTCCTCATGCGCTTTTATGAATTCCAGTCAGGGAGAGTTCTCTTAGATGGTGTGGATATCAGGAACTACAGTCAGGAAGAGTTGAGAAAAAACATCGGTCTGGTCTTGCAGGAACCCTTCCTCTATCATGGAACCATTAAGTCCAATATCGCCATGTACCAAGAGATCAGTGATGAGCAGGTAAAGGACGCAGCTACTTTTGTCGATGCAGATTCCTTTATTCAGGATCTTCCTCAAGGTTATGATTCCCCTGTTTCCGAGCGTGGTTCGAGCTTCTCTACTGGTCAGCGTCAACTTCTTGCCTTTGCCAGAACAGTCGCCAGCCAGCCTAAAATCTTGATTTTGGATGAAGCGACAGCTAATATTGACTCTGAAACAGAAAGTTTGGTTCAAGCTTCTCTGGCTAAGATGAGACAGGGACGAACAACCATTGCCATTGCCCACCGCCTTTCGACCATACAAGATGCCAACTGTATCTATGTTTTGGACAAGGGGCGCATCATCGAGAGTGGAACCCATGAGGAACTCTTGGCTCTGGGTGGAACCTACCACAAGATGTATAGCTTGCAGGCAGGGGCCATGTCCTAATACTCTTTGAAAATCTCTTCAAACTAGGTCAGCTTTATCTGCAACCTCAAAGCTGTGTTTTGAGCAGCCTGCGGCTAGCTTCCTAGTTTACTCTTTGATTTTCATTGAGCATAAGAAGGAAATCCTTCAAATTACAGATTTCTTTCACCGCCTTTTCCATTTTGTGGTATAATGAAAAATGTTGACAAATAGTATAATAAAAACAAAGGAGAAACAGCATGCTGAAATGGGAAGACTTGCCCGTGGAAATGAAATCAAGCGAGGTTGAGTCTTACTACCAGCTTGTCTCTAAAAGGAAGGGTTCGCTGATTTTCAAGCGTTGCTTGGACTGGGTTCTAGCCGTAGTCTTGCTGATTCTGACCTCTCCTATCTTTCTAATCTTGAGCATTTGGATCAAGTTGGATAGCAAGGGGCCAGTGATTTACAAACAAGAGCGCGTGACCCAGTACAATCGACCTTTCAAGATTTGGAAGTTCCGTACCATGGTGACGGATGCGGACAAAAAAGGAAGTCTAGTGACTTCTGCTAACGACAGCCGCATCACCAAGGTTGGCAATTTCATCCGCCGTGTCCGTTTGGACGAACTGCCTCAGCTGGTCAATGTCCTTAAAGGCGAAATGTCCTTTGTCGGTACACGACCTGAAGTGCCACGCTACACAGAGCAGTATAGCCCTGAAATGATGGCGACCTTACTTTTACCAGCAGGGATTACCTCTCCAGCCAGCATCAACTACAAGGATGAGGACACTATCATCAGTCAAATGACGGAGAAAGGTCTGTCAGTTGACCAAGCCTATGTCGAACACGTCCTTCCTGAAAAGATGCGCTATAACCTCGCCTATCTCCGAGAGTTTAGTTTCCTTGGAGACATCAAAATCATGTTTCAAACCGTGTTTGAAGTGCTAAAATAAAGTAGTCATGAGAAAATGAGTACAGATAAAAGGAGCAAATCAATGCCAAATTACAATATTCCATTTTCACCACCCGATATTACGGAAGCAGAAATTGCTGAAGTAGCGGATACCCTGCGTTCTGGTTGGATCACAACAGGTCCTAAGACAAAAGAACTGGAGCGTCGCTTGTCCCAATACACACAGACGCCTAAGACCGTCTGCCTCAACTCTGCGACTGCCGCTTTGGAGTTGATTTTACGCGTTTTAGAAGTGGGACCTGGTGATGAAGTCATCGTTCCAGCCATGACTTATACAGCTTCATGTAGTGTCATCACGCACGTGGGAGCAACCCCTGTCATGGTGGATATCCAAGCAAATACTTTTGAGATGGACTATGACCTGCTGGAGCAAGCCATTACTGAAAAGACTAAGGTAATTATTCCGGTTGAGCTTGCGGGGATTGTTTGCGACTACGACCGTTTGTTCCAAGTTGTGGAGAAGAAACGTGACCTCTTTACTGCGTCAAGCAAGTGGCAAAAAGCCTTTAACCGTATCGTGATTGTTTCTGATAGTGCCCATGCTTTGGGATCAACTTATAAAGGACAACCAGCTGGTTCTATCGCTGACTTTACTTCCTTCTCATTCCACGCCGTTAAGAACTTTACAACAGCTGAGGGTGGAAGTGCTACTTGGAAAGCCAATCCAGCGATTGACGACGAAGAGATGTACAAGGAATTCCAAATTCTTTCCCTTCACGGGCAAACTAAGGATGCTCTTGCCAAGATGCAACTGGGCTCATGGGAATACGATATCGTCACACCAGCCTACAAGTGCAATATGACCGATATCATGGCTTCCCTTGGTTTGGTACAATTGGGCCGTTACCCAAGTTTGCTAGAACGTCGTAAGGACATCGTGGACCGTTATGATCGTGGTTTTGCAGGTTCTCGTATCCATCCATTGGCACACAAGACTGAAACTGTCGAATCTTCACGCCACCTCTACATCACCCATGTAGAAGGAGCAAGCTTAGAAGAACGTAATCTCATCATCCAAGAATTGGCTAAAGCAGGAATTGCAAGTAACGTACACTACAAACCGCTTCCGCTCTTGACAGCCTATAAGAATCTTGGCTTTGATATGGCCAACTATCCTAAGGCCTATGCCTTCTTTGAAAATGAAATTACGCTCCCTCTTCACACTAAATTAAGCGATGAAGAAGTGGACTATATCATTGAGACTTTCAAAACAGTTTCTGAAAAAGTGCTAACTTCATCAAAAAAATGACAAACTACAGTCAAGTAATAGTGATTCTGTTTCTAAAAAGTCTAATTGAGTGTAAAACTGTTGTTTTCAATTGAAAGTCCTATAGTAAAATGAAATAAAAACAGGACAAATTAATCAGGATAGTCAAATTAATTTCTAGCAATATTTTAGAAGCAAAGGTGTACTCTTATAGTTTCAATATACTGTATGGTTTGAAATGAGATGTGAGCAATTTGGTGTAGCATTTAGAATTTTTATTAGGCATCATTTAGAAAATGTAGTGTCTTGTTCTAGTTTTCAATTCACCCTATTTTTTGAAAGACGCGAGTTTCCACGAATGAGGTTGTGGAAACTCGCGTCTTTCTTTTTTGTTTTCAGAATATTGTTCAAAGTTTTGAGACTATTTTTCATGTTCTAGTCATTCTTTTGAAATAATCTATAAAACACGTGTCTACAATGATCTATATGTCCTATTCCAGTATTTTAGAAGAACTGCGTCTATTTTTATAGAGCTTGAATCTAGCTTTTATAGAAAATCTATTTAAGAAATATATTGTATTGTTTTGATTTCAATCCGCTATATGAACGATATTCA
The DNA here is from genome assembly GCA_963517545.1 of uncultured Streptococcus sp. Classification (GTDB taxonomy): domain Bacteria; phylum Bacillota; class Bacilli; order Lactobacillales; family Streptococcaceae; genus Streptococcus. The sequence continues at coordinate 6,022 of CAUQGR010000009.1, forward strand.
TGTAAATATACCTGGTGAATGCTTGCATGACAAGATATTTGTTCTTGTATTTATAAATTAGTATTTTACGAGATATCAACATGCTTTAAATACAGTGAATAGGATATTTTTATGTTCAAGCTAAGAAAGATAGTAATCACTTTTGAATGGAAGGTTAAAGAATTATTAGAAGTATGGTTAGATATATAAATGGTCACGCTTTCACAATTTTGATATTTTATTGTGTTATTCCTTGACAATTTTGATTTAAAAATATATTATAAAGAAAATGACAGCGGTGTCATTTTCTGGTATGGAATTTATATGAATATTAAATTAGGACATAATATTTTTAATTGGAGGCTAATATGAAATCTTTTCAACAAAATGAGGTTTTCTCTATTCGTAAGTCTAAGGTGGGAGTTTGCTCAATTCTCTTAGCGGTTTTATTTATTGGAACACAAAGTGTTTTAGCTAATGAAGTAGTTGGTGAAACTTCTTCGTCTAAAGATAATATGCAAATGAACTCTTTGTTGAGTAGCACATCTACATCATTATCTGCGGAACCCCATTCTGATACTCTCAGTCTTGATAACAATTCAAGTTTAAGTACTGATAATAATGGAGGAGTGAGTATTAATCAAAATAAACCTGATATAACAAATGATACTATGATTGGTAACATCTCTGGGATGGAAGTGAATACTATTTTAAGTACTAATCTGAACGAACACGTAGCTTTGAATGTTAAAGATTATGGAGCAATAGGTGACGGGGTTAATGATGATCGTCAAGCAATTCAAGATACAATAGATGCTGCAGCTAAAGGACTAGGCGGAGGAAATGTATATTTTCCTGAAGGAACTTATTTAGTAAAAGAAATTGTTTTTTTAAAAAGTCATACACACTTAGAATTGAATGAGAAAGCTACAATTCTAAATGGTATAAATATTAAGAATCACCCTTCTATTGTTTTTATGACAGGTTTATTTACGGATGATGGTGCGCAAGTAGAATGGGGCCCAACAGAAGATATTAGTTATTCTGGTGGTACTATTGATATGAACGGTGCTTTGAATGAAGAAGGAACTAAAGCAAAAAATCTACCACTTATAAATTCTTCAGGTGCATTTGCTATTGGGAATTCAAATAACGTAACTATAAAAAACGTAACATTCAAGGATAGTTATCAAGGGCATGCTATTCAAATTGCAGGTTCGAAAAATGTATTAGTCGATAATTCTCGTTTTCTTGGTCAAGCTTTACCTAAAACTATGAAAGATGGGCAAATTATAAGTAAGGAGAGTATTCAGATTGAACCATTGACTAGAAAAGGTTTTCCTTATGCTTTGAATGATGATGGGAAAAAATCTGAAAATGTTACTATTCAAAATTCATATTTTGGTAAAAGTGATAAATCTGGAGAATTAGTAACAGCAATTGGTACACACTATCAAACATTGTCGACACAGAACTCCTCTAATATTAAAATTTTAAATAATCATTTTGATAACATGATGTATTCTGGTGTACGTTTTACAGGATTCACTGATATTTTAATTAAAGGAAATAGATTTGATAAGAAAGTAAAAGGAGAAAGTGTACATTATAGAGAAAATGGTGCAGCCTTAATAAATGCTTTTAGTTATAAAAATGTAAAAGATGAACTTGATTTAAATAAGAAAGTCGTTATTACTGAAAATACATTTTATATTTCTGATCCTAAAACAAAGGCTATTAGAGTAGCAAAAGATAGTGCAGAATATTTAGGAAAAGTATCAGATATTACTGTAACAAAAAATGTAATTAATAATAATTCTAAGGAAACAGAACAACCAAATATTGAATTATTACGAGTTAGTGATAATTTAGTAGTCTCAGAGAATAGTATATTCGGCGGTAAAGAAGGAATTGTTATTGAGGATTCAAAGGGTAAAATAACCGTTTTAAATAACCAATTTTATAATTTATCCGGTAAGTATATATCATTCATCAAATCTAATGCAAATGGGAAAGAACCAGTTATACGTGATAGCGATGGTAATTTCAATATTGTAACGGAGAATGGGCTTTACAAAATTGTAACAAATAACTTAAGTGATAAAAACGAAAAAGAAAAAAACAAAGAGGAAAAATTTAAAACAAGTTCATATGTGCATGAAAAACAATCTAATTCAAATAATGTAATTGATAGTAACCAGAAGAAAGGAGAGTTTAACTCAAGTAAAGATAATAGACAAATTAATGACAAGATCGACAATAAACAAGATAATAAGATAGAAGAAGTGAACCATAAAAAAGTTGGAGATGGCAGAGAAACTGAAAATCATATTAATAAATCTAAAGAAATAGTAGAGGTAAAACAAAAATTACCAAAGACTGGTTCGAACAAGATTATGGAACTATTCTTAACAGTGACAGGAATTGGTTTACTTTTGACACTAAAAGGGTTGAAGTATTATGGTAAAGATAAATAAAATTTGTTCGATACAAGGAAGTTCCGTAGAAAATGAGGATGCTGTAGGTTCACAAAATCAGTATTTTTGGATTATTGATGGAGCTACAGATTTATATAATTCTAAAGAGGAGATAGGTTATTCAGTCTCAGAAGTTGTACATATTTTATCAGAAAGTTTGTCGGTTAATTGTAAAGAATCAAAAACTCTTAAACAAATATTTGAAACTGCTTTACTAGAGGTTAAAGATGAAATCGGTTTAAACTCATATGAATTAACAGAGTATTATCGCTTACCAACATTTGCTTTTATATTTGCTAAACTTTCAGAAAAAAAGTTGGAGTATATGATGCTAGGTGACTGCGTCATGTTAGTAAACGAAATGGAAATAACTGATCATAGAGTAGATAACTTATTTGAAAAAGGGAAAAATGAGATAAAAGACTCAATTGGTACAAATAGTGTTTTAAATAAAAAAATTATTTTACAAAAAATCAGAAAATTATCTAATCAACCGAGTGGGTACTGGATAGGTTCGTTGGATGAGAGATTTTTAGACCATGCTATTATTAATCAAATAGATGTTACTAGTGAACAAATTGTTTTAATGAGCGATGGCTTTTATGAATTCTATCAAAATAATCAAAATAAAACTTTTGAAGAGTTAATTAAGATGAGATTTAATTCTTCTGCTATTGATCCAATCTATGGAAAGAAAGATGATGCAAGTATTGTAGTTATTGATGTTTGATATATTGTTTAAAATATTAATTGTTACTATTGAACTTTGTTAAGAAGAGGTACCTAAATGTTAAGGTTATATTTAGAAAATGAAATTATAGAATTATCAAATAATTTAGAGACCATTTGGGTATCTGTGCTTGATAAATATGAGAAGTTATTTGAATATTTATCAAATGAAGAACGAATAGAATTGATTAAAGAAGATTTAATCATAAATGAGTCAGTTCTAAATGTTGATAAAAAAGGATATGAGTTAATTTGTTTACAACATCCCGTTTCATATGACTTAAGAAGAATTATTAGTGTAATAAAAATATCAACTGACATTGAACGTATTGGGGATAGAATTGTTGAAATTTTAAAAAATCTACAGATTATTCAAAATAATGAAATTTTGAAGAAAATTATTTCAGAAATAAAAATACTTCATGAAGTTATCGGACTGCATATGAATAGGGCTATATCTTGTTATAGAGAGGAACAATCTGGATGTTTAGATATGGTTGTTATACAAAAACAGAATGAGATAGAAGAGCTTAGTACAAATATTGAAAATAAAATAATGAATTACATATTTGAAGATGATGGGAATGTTTCTGAAGTAATTGGTGCTTTAGATATTATTCATCACCTTGATAAAATTGCTCATACTACGCAATCAATTTATAAATGGATAATGTATAGAAAATATGGGAACATAAATTAGAAAGAAAAATATATGAAAACAATTATTGATAATTTTGTTGATAGAGTAATTGAATACGGAATGTATAATGAAATTGACAAAATATATGTGAAAAATAGAGTACTAGCGTTAATAGGTGAGGAGGGAACTGATCGCATTTCCGATGAAAATGACCTGAAACAAATAAAAGATTACTTAGTGGAAATCGCCTTAAAAAACGGTAAAATTAAAGATTTAATCGAGGAAAAGGAATGTTTAGGAGCAGAGTTAATGAATTTCATAGCTCCTTTACCTAGTCGATTAAATGATATTTTTTGGAGTTCATATGATATATCACCTCAAGAAGCAGTTGAAGAGTTTTATAAGTTAAGTAAAGATAGTGATTATATTAAAACTTCTGCTATTGCTAAGAATATTGAGTTTCGAGCATCAACTAAATACGGAGAGCTAGAGATTACGATAAATTTGTCAAAACCCGAAAAAGATCCAAAAACAATTGCTGCTGAAAAATTAGTAAAAGCAACTAATTATCCTAAATGTTTACTATGTATGGAAAATGAAGGATATCAAGGTCGAATAAATTATCCAGCACGTTCGAATCATAGAATTATTCGGTTGAAACTTGGTGACGAAGTATGGGGATTCCAGTATTCTCCCTACTCATATTTTAATGAGCATGCGATATTTTTGAATAGTCAACATGTACCAATGGCTATTACCTCTAAAACATTTGAACAATTATTGGAGATTGTTGATATTTTGCCAGGATATTTTGCTGGTTCAAATTCTGATCTTCCTATCTCAGGAGGCTCCATTCTTAGTCATAACCACTACCAGGGAGGGAAATATATTTTCCCAATGGAAAAAGCAAAATTTAAGAGTGAATTTCGTTTTAAAGACTTTGAGGATGTTAATGCTGGTATTGTAAAATGGCCAATGTCAGTAATTAGGTTACAAAGTGAAAATAAAAATCGCTTGTTAGATTTAGCTACTAAAATTCTAAACAAGTGGAGAGAATATTCAGATTTAGAAGTAGACATCATTGCAATGACTGCAGATGTCCCACACCATACGGTGACTCCTATTGCTCGTAAAGTGGACGGAAGATATGAATTAGATATTGTTCTAAGAGATAATCATACTACTGAACAATACCCAGATGGTGTTTTCCATCCTCATCAAGATGTACAACATATTAAAAAGGAAAATATTGGGTTAATCGAAGTGATGGGACTTGCGATTTTACCACCTCGTTTGAAAACAGAGTTAGAAGAAGTTGAGAAATATCTTTTAGGAAAAGATAACGCAATTGCGGATTATCATTTAGAATGGGCCGTTCAATTGAAAGAAAAATATCCTGGACTTAAAGAGGAAGAGTTTCATAGCGTAGTTCAACATGAAGTAGGGCAAGTATTTGCGAGAGTTCTCGAAGATGCAGGTGTTTATAAGAATACTCAAACCGGACAAGAAGCATTTATGAGATTTGTTAAATCGGTTGGAATTAATTAGGAGGAAGTAAAAATGGCAATATTGGTAACAGGCGGAGCTGGTTATATTGGTAGCCATACCGTAGTAGAATTACTAAATTTAGGTAAGGAAGTCGTTATTGTCGACAACCTTTCAAACTCAAGCATTTTAGTATTAGATCGTATTGAAGCAATTACAGGGCAACGTCCTGCGTTTTACGAATTAGATGTTTGTGATAAACAAGGATTGAGAAAAGTTTTTGAACAAGAATCTATTGAGGCTGCAATTCATTTTGCAGGATACAAAGCTGTCGGCGAATCCGTGCAAAAGCCTGTAATGTATTACGAAAATAATATTATGAGCACATTAGCTCTTGTTGAAGTGATGTCAGAGTTTAATGTTAAAAAGATTGTATTTTCATCGAGTGCGACTGTATACGGCGTTCACAATCAGTCTCCCCTTATTGAGACGATGCCGACAAGTGCAACGAATCCGTATGGGTACACAAAAGTGATGCTTGAACAAATTTTAAAAGATGTTCATGTAGCAGATTCAGAGTGGAGTATTGCGTTGCTTCGTTATTTCAATCCGATTGGTGCTCATGAGTCGGGGTTGATTGGAGAAGATCCATCAGGCATTCCTAACAACTTAATGCCTTTTATTGCACAAGTAGCGGTAGGTAAGCGACCAGAGCTAAGTGTTTTTGGAGATGATTATGATACGGTAGATGGTACTGGTGTTCGCGATTATATCCATGTAGTAGATTTAGCAATAGGACATATAAAAGCTTTAGAAAAAGTATCTGAAAAAACAGATGTTTATATCTATAACCTAGGCTCGGGAGAAGGCACTAGTGTATTACAACTTGTAAATACATTTGAAAGTGTTAATAAGATCCCTATTCCTTATAAAATAGTTCCAAGACGTTCAGGAGACGTTGCAACTTGTTATGCAAATGCAGACAAAGCATATAAGGAATTAAATTGGAGGACAACAAAATCGATTGAAGACATGTGTAGAGATACATGGAATTGGCAATCAAAAAATCCCAATGGCTATAATTGATGATACTGTTTATATGAGTGCTGTATTTTGGAAAAATTACTTAACCTTTTAATGAAATGCATATTTAATGAAAGATAAAATTTTTTAAAAAAATGTTTGAAAGCGCTTGACAAAGGAAACGGTTTCATTATATAATGTAAACAAGATGACACCGATGTCAAATATAAAAAAGAAGGTCTTTATATGAAAAACTTAACAAAAATTAAGTTCAAAGAGAATGGGGAATTTAATCATTTCCCTGGGAATACAGTTGTAGCAAATCTTTATACTAAACAAGATTTGATGGAAGTTGTTGATATTATTCAATCACGTTATAGAGAATTACCATTTATCGATAAGTTTACTTTAACTCCAAGGAATTCTATTCACATGACTGTAATTGAATTGTTGTGCCATAAAAATCGTGAAACGGAGTTTTGGAGCAGTAATCTTCCTCTAGATACACCTTTACAGGAAATACATGATTACTTTGCTAAACAACTTGAAATTTTTCCATTGTTGGATGAAGAAATTCATATGCGTGTAACTGAAATGGGAAAACAAAACATACTAGTTGAACCTGCAGATGAAGCTTCTGCAAAGAGATTAGAAGAAATTCGTACTTATGTCTCAGAAAAAGCAGGTGTTCGTTTCCCTAATCATGATAGATATCAATTCCATATTTCAATTGGGTATCTTCGGATTCCTCTAACCGAAGAGGAGGAAGAAGAGTTTACTAAAGTCAGAGCAGAATTAACTGAAATTTTATTAGAGAAGATTCCAACTATTACTGTAAACCGTATTGACTATACTGTATTTGAAGATATGAGACAATTTGTTCCATATCACGAAAAATTTAAATAAAATAATAAAAAAGGAGAACTTATCATGAAAAAAATGAAAGTTTGGTCTACTGTACTTGCAACGGGAGTTGCTCTCACTACACTTGCTGCTTGCTCTGGAGGTTCAAATTCTACGACTGCTTCTTCATCTGAAGAAAAAGCTGATAAAAGTCAAGAACTAGTAATCTATTCGAACTCAGTCTCAAATGGTCGTGGTGATTGGTTAACTGCTAAAGCAAAAGAAGCTGGTTTTAATATCAAAATGGTTGATATCCCTGGCGCTCAATTAGCAGACCGTGTTATTGCTGAGAAGAATAATGCAGTTGCAGATATGGTATTTGGAATTGGTGCTGTTGATTCAAATAAAATTAGAGATCAAAAATTACTAGTACAGTACAAGCCTAAATGGTTAGATAAAATTGATCAATCTTTATCCGATAAAGATAATTATTATAATCCTGTGATTGTTCAACCATTAGTTTTAATTGGGGCGCCTGATGTAAAAGAAATGCCTAAAGATTGGACAGAATTAGGTAGTAAGTATAAAGGTAAATATTCAATTTCTGGTCTTCAAGGTGGTACAGGACGTGCAATTCTAGCAAGTATCTTAGTTCGATACCTTGATGATAAAGGTGAATTAGGTGTTTCCGAAAAAGGTTGGGAAGTAGCAAAAGAATATTTGAAAAATGCATACACTCTTCAAAAGGGAGAAAGTTCAATTGTTAAGATGTTAGACAAAGAAGATCCAATACAATATGGAATGATGTGGGGTTCTGGTGCATTAGTTGGACAAAAAGAACAAAATGTTGTTTTCAAAGTTATGACTCCTGAGATTGGTGTACCATTTGTAACTGAACAAACTATGGTTTTAAGCACTAGTAAAAAACAAGCGTTAGCTAAAGAATTTATTGATTGGTTTGGTCAATCAGAAATTCAAGTAGAATATAGTAAGAACTTTGGATCTATTCCTGCAAATAAAGATGCCCTCAAAGATCTACCAGAAGATACTAAGAAATTTGTTGATCAAGTGAAACCACAAAATATTGACTGGGAAGCTGTTGGAAAGCATTTGGATGAATGGGTAGAAAAAGCTGAATTAGAATACGTACAATAAGAAATAAGAGTTAATTTTTATGTCCAAGTCTCTCTATTATTTCTAAATTTATGGAAGAAATAAAGAGAGGCTTTTGGTTTAGTAATAGAGGGAGTTAGTGAGATGATTAAATTTGATAATATTCAAATTAAATATGGTGATTTTGTTGCAATTGATAATCTGAATTTAGATATACATGAAGGGGAATTTTTTACATTTCTTGGGCCTTCAGGATGTGGTAAATCAACTACTTTGAGAGCATTGGTAGGTTTTCTAGATCCATCATCAGGAAGTATTGAAGTTAATGGAACAGATGTCACTCATTTGGAACCTGAAAAGCGTGGAATTGGTATTGTATTTCAATCTTATGCGCTATTTCCAACTATGACTGTTTTTGATAATATTGCATTTGGTTTAAAAGTTAAGAAGGTAGCTCCAGATGTTATTAAAGCTAAAGTATCAGCAGTAGCAGCAAAAATTAAGATCTCTGATCAACAGTTACAGCGTAATGTATCAGAATTATCTGGGGGTCAACAACAAAGGGTAGCATTGGCTCGTGCTCTGGTTCTTGAACCTAAAATTCTTTGCCTAGATGAACCATTGTCAAACCTTGACGCAAAATTACGTGTAGATTTGAGAAAAGAGTTGAAAAGACTTCAAAAAGAGTTAGGTATTACTACTTTATATGTTACTCACGACCAAGAGGAAGCCTTAACTTTATCTGATAGAATTGCAGTCTTTAACAATGGATACATCGAACAGGTCGGTACACCTGTAGAGATTTATCATAATTCTCAAACTGAATTTGTATGTGATTTTATTGGCGATATTAATGTTTTGACCGATGAAACAGTCCACGAAGTATTACTGAAAAATGCAAGCGTTTTCTTAGAAGATAAAAAAGGATACATTCGATTAGAGAAAGTTCGATTCAATCGTGAAACTGAACAAGATTTCATTCTAAAAGGGACAATTATTGATGTTGAGTTTTCTGGAGTTACAATTCACTATACAATAAAAGTTTCTGAAAGTCAGATTCTTAATGTAACAAGTATTGATAGTCAGGCTGCTATTAGATCTGTCGGAGAAAGTGTGGACTTATTTATCACACCATCAGACGTTCTGCAATTTTAAGGAGGTGCAGTATGCGTCATAAATTAAATTTAAAAGATTGGCTTATTCGTTTAGGGTTAATCTGGTTCCTAGTAACATTTATTATTTATCCAAACTTTGATCTAGTAGTGAATGTATTTGTAAAAGGAGGAGAATTTTCCCTTGAAGCTGTACATCGTGTTCTAAAATCTGAGAGGGCACTTCAGAGTATTATGAACAGTTTTAAGTTAGCATTTTCACTCATTATTACAGTTAATGTCGTCGGTATTCTTTGTGTTCTATTTACAGAGTACTTTGATATTAAAGGTGCTAAAATTTTAAAATTAGGCTATATGACCTCTTTAATTTATGGAGGAGTGGTTTTAGCGACTGGATATAAATTTGTCTATGGTCCTTATGGATTGATTACAAAATTTTTACAAAATATTATCCCTTCTTTAGACCCTAACTGGTTTATTGGGTATGGTGCAGTCTTATTCATTATGACATTTTCAGGAACTGCTAATCATACATTGTTTTTAACAAATACAATTCGAAGCGTTGACTATCACACTATTGAGGCTGCACGAAATATGGGAGCAAAACCATTTACTGTTTTCCGAAAAGTAGTGTTACCAACCTTAATTCCAACTCTATTTGCACTTACTATTATGGTTTTTCTTAGTGGTTTGTCTGCAGTAGCAGCACCCATGATTGTTGGTGGTAAAGGATTTCAAACTATAAATCCAATGATTATTACATTTGCAGGGATGGGGAATTCTCGTGATTTAGCTGCCTTACTTGCAATTATTTTAGGTATTGCAACTACAATTTTGCTTACTATCATGAATAAGATAGAAAAAGGTGGAAATTATATTTCTATCTCTAAGACTAAAGCGCCTCTTAAAAAACAAAAAATTGCATCTAAGCCTTGGAATATCATTGCTCACATTGTTGCATATGGATTGTTCACAGTTTTCATGCTTCCACTAATTTTTATAGTATTATACTCATTTACAGATCCAGTTGCAATTCAAACAGGTAACTTAACATTATCAAACTTTACTTTAGAAAATTATCGCTTATTCTTTAGTAATAGTGCGGCATTCTCTCCATTCTTGGTCAGCTTTATTTATTCTATTATCGCTGCGACAACAGCAACAATTCTCGCAGTTATATTTGCTCGAGTTGTCAGAAAACATAAAGCTCGCTTTGATTTCTTATTTGAATATGGTGCTCTACTTCCTTGGTTACTACCAAGTACACTTTTAGCAGTAAGTTTATTATTTACTTTTAATCAGCCACAATTTCTTGTCTTGAATCAGATTTTGGTAGGTAGTTTGGTAATTCTACTTATTGCATATATAGTTGTAAAAATCCCATTTTCTTATAGAATGGTACGTGCTATTTTATTTAGTGTTGATGATGAGATGGAAGATGCAGCAAGAAGTATGGGTGCTTCACCTTTTTATACTATGATGAAGGTTATCATTCCATTTATTTTACCGGTTGTTCTCTCTGTTATTGCTTTAAACTTTAACTCTTTATTAACTGACTTCGACTTATCTGTATTTCTTTACCATCCATTAGCTCAACCGCTGGGTATAACTATTCGTTCAGCAGGTGATGAAACAGCAACTTCAAATGCTCAAGCACTTGTGTTCGTTTATACTATTGTATTAATGATAATTTCTGGTTCTGTATTATACTTTACTCAGAGACCAGCTAGTAGAAAAAGGAAATAATAATGCAGGCAACAAGCTTAGGACTATCATATATCGAAATTGTATTAAGAATTGTACTTTCATTAGTTATTGGTGGAGTAATTGGTTTAGAGAGAGGAAGTAAATCTCAACCAGCAGGTATTCGTACACATAGTATTGTTTGTCTGGCTGCATGTTTAATTATGATGACTAATGAGTATGTATCTTATAAATTTGGTACAGGAGATCCTACACGCTTAGGTGCGCAAGTTATATCAGGTGTTGGTTTTCTTGGGGCTGGAACAATACTTATTACAGATAAAAAGAAAATAACTGGTTTAACAACTGCAGCCGGAATATGGGCTTCAGCTGGAATCGGTCTAGCTATAGGTGTTGGTTTTTATGAAGGAGCCGTACTAGGAGCAATTTCTGTTTGGAGTGTTATAACTATGTTCCAACCTTTAAAAAAATATCTTCAAAGTCGTTCAAAGATAATCGAATTGTATATCGTTGTTAGATCTACAGAGGCATATAATCGGGTACTAGTATACTGTGCTGAGAATGGCATTAGAATGACTGATTCTAGAACTGCATTTGGAGATGTTAATTCAGAAAGAATTGAATATTTTGATGTTCCAGAAAAAAAAATAGCATCATTTATTACTCTAGAACTATCAGGAAGATTTGAACATCTTCGTTTGATGGAAGAAATTGCTAATATTGTAGGTGTTATTTATGTCGAAGAAATTAGCTGAAATTTAGTAAACAAAGGGACAGATGTTTTTGTCCTTTTGTTTTTTAGATGTTTTAATCATCTAATTTTTGAGTAGATTTTTGCTCAGAGGTTTTTATGAAAGATTTTAAAATCTATTTTGATTTAGGTAAAATAGAATATTTTGATAATAATTGTTTGATACAAGTATACAAATTTATTTCTTTTTATGATATTTGTGAAATGGTGTTTCCCTTTCATTTACCTCCTGATGAGTTGATAACAAATGTTATTTTTAAAGAAAAAATTAAGTCTATGTTAGAATGTTACATTGACAGGCTATTATATATTTTTATAAATCCAACAATTTTTACTGAAAAAGTTAATCTACAATTTTATGGTAGTTTTTTCTCATATGAATTTATTTGTCGTGAAGTTGGAAACATTCTTAAAAATAAAGGTGTGAATTGCAATTTAAACTTTTTTGAAGGGGAAGAATATTTGTAAAATTAATTTTGTGAATTTGTGGATCTTAAATAATTTACAAAATTCTCTTGTTAAAAAAAATTAAATATTGTATAGTAATATTAGAATGTTCGTAATGGAGGACTGAAATGAAAAATATAAATGGGAAAAAGGTAACTATTTATGATATTGCACGTTTATCAGGTTTTTCTCCAAAAACAGTTTCACGAGTTATTAATGGTGGAGTAAATGTTAAAGAAGAAACTTATCAAGCGATTCAAAAAGTTATAGAGGAATTGTCGTATATTCCAAATGCGTATGCAAAAAATTTAACTAAAAAAGAAGCTATAAATATATTGATTTCTGTAAAAAAAATCGACTCTTTTCCTTTAATTTGGTTTCAAACTTTATTAGATAAAGTTTTACAAACTTGTAAAGAGTATGGTGTTAACGCTATTGTTGAATATTTTAGTGAAGAAGATACAATTAGTAATTCAATAATCTCGAGTACAGGAAGCTTGATAGATGGTGTAATAGTATTTTATGAAAGTAAAGAAGATATTCGGATTAATTACTTGCAAAAGAATAAAATGCCATTCATAGTTTTTGGAGAATCTAGAACACCTAATGTTGTGTATGTTTCTAACAACAATTTTCAGGCCACTTATGACATGATGAAATTAGTATCAAAAGAAAACATTAATAGTATGTGGTTACTTATGGGAGGAGAATCCCTTGTTAATATTGATCGAGAGAGAGGGGTTCGTGCTTTTTTAAATGATAATAACTATGAAATGGATTTGAAAGTAGTATATGGTCTAACTACAATAGATTCTGTTTATTCATATGCTACAAGACATCTATCTAATCAAAATTATCCTGATTTGATTTTTGTATCCGGTGATGAAAAAGTACAGGGATTGATTCGTTCTTGCTATGAGAAGGAAATTACCATTCCTGATGATATTTCAATAATCGGATTTGACAATATTCCAATTTCTCAATATTATACTCCAGCTTTATCTACAATTTCTCCTAATTATGTTAAATTAGCTCAAGAAATGATTGAAGGGGTATTAGCAATTATAAAGGGGGAAAGTGTCACATCTGTTGAAGTTTCTACTAAACTTGTTAGGAGACAGAGTTTCTAGTATTGTTTAATTCTTGAAAATCCTAATGGAAAAGATGGAGTGTTCTAAAGTAAGTTCTGTTTAGCATCTATTCAGTTTCTATTGAGTTGGATCCAATTTCCAACAAGTGGGACATTTTCACGTTCGATTTACTAAAGACATTATCACATTCGAATCACACATCTTTCAAAAAATTGTAAAAAAGTCTTGACAAAGGAAAAACAAAGTATTAAAATAAGTTCAATAAATCAGAAAAGTAACTATTTTTGATCTTCAGGGAGCCTGTGGTGATTGTGAACAGGTGGTTGGAAGTAGTGAAAGTGGGCTGATTTTAAAAATGAATTTGAAACAATGAAAATTCGGTGCGCACACCTTACAGTGCAACTTGTTGTTAGACAAGGTAGAGATGTAAAGGGGATAGTCCCTTTATAATTGAGGTGGCACCGCGTTACCAACGCCCTCACGCAGAAGTAGATTCTGTGTGTGGGCTTTTTTCATATCTTGAAATCAATACAGAAAGAGGAAATTTTTATGACAACTAAAGGTTATTTTGGACAATTTGGTGGTAGTTTTGTACCGGAGCCGATTCAGGCTTTGTTGGATGAGTTGGAAGTGACATTTGACAAGTACAAGGATGATCCAGAGTTTTTGGCAGAATTTCGCCATTACTTGAAGGACTATTCAGGTCGCGAAACACCGCTCTATTTTGCGGAAAGTTTGACAGAGCACCTAGGTGGAGCTAAGATTTATCTCAAACGTGAAGACCTTAACCACCTTGGTTCTCACAAGCTCAACAACGTTTTAGGACAAATACTTCTTGCCAAACGTATGGGTAAAAAACGAGTGATTGCAGAAACAGGAGCTGGTCAACATGGTGTTGCGACAGCAGCAGCTGCAGCCAAGTTTGGTATGGCCTGTGATGTCTACATGGGGGCAGAGGATGTGGAGCGTCAACGTCTCAATGTCTTCCGGATGGAGATGATGGGAGCAACTGTTCACGCAGTTGAAACTGGAACTCGTACCCTTAAGGATGCAGTTGATGCAGCCTTTGGAGCATGGATGAATGATCTTGAAGCCTTCTACGTTTTGGGATCTGCTGTAGGCCCTCATCCTTATCCTACAATTGTTCATGAATTCCAAAAGATCATCAGTGAAGAATCTCGTCGTCAAATCTTAGAAAAAGAAGGACGCTTGCCAGATTACGTTATTGCCTGTGTAGGTGGTGGTTCCAATGCTATCGGTGCTTTTTCGCAGTATGTGGCTGATGAAGAAGTCAAATTGGTTGGGGTCGAAGCTGCTGGTCATGGACTTGATACAGACAAGCACGCAGCTACTATGACAAAAGGTAGTATCGGAATTGTCGACGGTATGAAGACCTATGCAGTCTTTAAGGAAGATGGAGAGCTGGCTCCAGTTTACTCTATCTCAGCTGGTTTGGACTATCCAGGGGTTGGCCCAGAACACGCTTACTTTAAAGATTCAGGTCGTGTGGAATATGTGGCTGCGACGGATGAAGAAGCTGTTCAAGCCTTGCTCCTCCTCAGCAAGACAGAAGGAATTATCCCAGCGATTGAAAGTTCGCATGCCATCGCAGAAGCAGTTAAACGTGCACCGAAACTAAGTAAAGCCGACATTATCATCATCAATGTCTCTGGTCGTGGAGACAAGGACGTAGCTGCGATTGCAGACTACCTAGAAGCTAAAAAATAAAAGATGGAAAAATTACAGTCTTTTCTCTCACAGAGAGCTTGTGGTTGCTGGAAACAAGCAGAGAAAGCTGTAAGGTTGGGTCCATCTGAAACGAGAGAAGAAAACATAATTCTCAAGGGAGTGCCCTTTATCGCACAGCCTGTTACAGGAGGTATCTGAGACAGGAATGAGAGATAGGAGAAATCCTATAATTGAGGTGGCACCGCGAATTTCGTCCTCACGCAAGTTATTTTGCGTGGGGATTTTTATATGTCTATTATAGGTTCAGCTGTTTAGTTTTAAATTATTGTTCATTATTAAATAGATTGCTACAAAAAATTTGCGAACGAAGTGAGCTTTTAAAAGATATTTCCCGCCATAGTAGTATCCTATAGAAGCAAATATGCTTCTATAGGACGGAATTTTTGAGAGTAAAATAGTTCGGGGAACTATTTTAGCCTGAGCCTAGAAATGAATGAGCGAGGAGCTCAAAAATTAGGTCTTTCATTTCATGGATTTCACTGGATAATTTTACCTCCCGTCCGCACTATTTAAGGGAAATAGAAAAAGATAAAAAATTAAAAAAAGGAACTGAAAGGGAAATTACAATGGAACGAATCATTCATGGAGATGTCTTATCACCAATCTTGGCTTATATGCGCCTAAAGGGGCAACACAAGGTTATCTTAGAGAGTATTCCGAGAGACAAGGAAACAGCTCGTTTTTCTATCTTAGCCTATAATCCAGTTTTTGAGATTAAGTTTGAAAATGGAGTTCTTTATCAAAATGGTCAAGTGATTGATCGTGATCCCTTGGATTTCCTTTATGAAGTGACTCATAAGAGTCAGCACCATTCAGATCTACCTTTTGGTGGTGGGGCAATTGGTTTTGTTGGTTACGATATGATTTCGCTTTATGAAGAAATTGGTCAAATTCCTGAAGATACAATTGGAACGCCAGACATGCATTTCTTCGTCTATGAGAGCTACATGGTCTTTGACCACAAGAAGGAAAAAATCCATGTCATCGAGGATGCTCTCTATAGTGAGCGTAGTCAAGAAGACTTGGAAAAAGCCTTGAACCAAGTGCTTGAGGAATTACGCATTCCTGCTCCAAATGAATTTGAAGACTTGGATTTATCTCCACTTGACTTCAAACCCCATATCGCTCCTCAGAAGTTTGAGGAAATGGTAGAAACAGCTCGTGACTTGATTCGTAACGGGGATATGTTTCAATGTGTGCTCAGTCAGCGCTTCTCAGCAGAAGTTACTGGAAATCCATTTGACTTCTACAGAAATCTCCGCGTGACTAATCCATCTAATTACCTCTATTTCTATGATTTTGGGGATTATCAAATCATCGGTGCTAGTCCAGAAAGTTTGGTTTCTGTCAAAAATGGCATCGTGACAACCAATCCGATTGCAGGGACACGACCAAGAGGAGCTACGGATGAAGAAGACAAGGCTTTGGCGACAGACCTGCTTTCTGATGAGAAGGAAACAGCAGAACATCGGATGTTAGTAGACTTGGGACGAAATGATATTGGCCGCATCTCTGAAACGGCCAGTGTCCAAGTCACTAAGTATATGGAAGTGGAGCTTTTCCGTTATGTCATGCATTTGACCAGTGTGGTCAAGGGGCGTTTGCTTCCAGAACTCACTGCCATGGATGCCTTGAAAGCAACACTTCCTGCTGGAACCGTTTCTGGAGCACCAAAGATTCGAGCGATGAGACGCATCTATGAACTGGAAACAGAAAAACGGGGCGTATACGCAGGAGCAATTGGCTACTTGTCTGCGACGGGTGATATGGATTTCGCCATTGCCATCCGAACCATGATTCTCAAAAATCAAACAGCCTATGTTCAGGCTGGGGCAGGGATTGTCTACGACTCCATCGCCCAAAACGAATACCAAGAAACCATTAACAAAGCAAAATCTATGACTAGAATTGGAGAACTAAGACCATGATTTTATTGATTGACAACTATGATTCTTTTACCTATAACTTGGCGCAGTACATTGGGAATTTTGCAGAAGTACAGGTTTTGAGAAATGATGATCCCAAGCTGTATGAAGAAGCTGAAAAAGCAGATGGTCTGGTCTTTTCTCCTGGTCCCGGTTGGCCAGTTGATGCTGGTAAGATGGAAGACATGATTCGTGATTTTGCTGGCAAGAAGCCGATTCTTGGGATTTGTTTGGGCCACCAAGCCATTGCAGAAGTCTTTGGTGGTAAGTTAGGTTTGGCTCCAAAAGTCATGCATGGGAAACAGAGCAATATCAGCTTTGAAGCGCCATCTGTTTTGTATCAAGGTATCGAGGATGGTCGTGCGGTCATGCGTTACCACAGTATTTTGATTGAGGAAATGCCAGAAGACTTTGAAGTGACAGCTCGTTCGACTGATGACCAAGCTATTATGGGGATTCAACATAAAACACTTCCAATTTATGGCTTCCAGTACCATCCAGAGAGCATTGGAACGCCAGATGGCTTGTCTTCTATTCGGAATTTTATCGAGAAGGTTGTAAAGTGAGGAAACTAGGATGAAAGAGATTATTGAAAAACTAGCAAAATTTGAAAATTTATCAGGTGTGGAAATGACGGATGTCATTGAGCGTATCGTAACTGGGCGTGTAACGGAGGCGCAGATTGCTTCTCTCCTCTTAGCTCTTAAGATGAAGGGGGAAACACCTGAAGAACGCACAGCCATTGCCCAAGTCATGAGAGGGCATGCCCAACATATTCCAACTGAGATTCATGATGCCATGGACAACTGTGGTACAGGTGGGGACAAGTCTTTCAGTTTTAATATTTCCACAACTGCAGCCTTTGTCTTGGCTGGTGGCGGTGTTCATATGGCCAAGCATGGTAATCGCTCGATTTCTTCTAAATCTGGTTCTGCAGATGTCCTTGAAGCCTTGGGCATCAATCTTGATCTCAAACCAGCTGAACTAGGTAAGGTCTTTGATAAAACTGGCATCGTCTTTCTCTTTGCTAAAAATATGCATCCAGCGATGAAATACATCATGCCAGCTCGTTTGGAATTGGGAATTCCAACGATTATGAACTTGACTGGTCCCCTGATTCATCCAATGGCTTTGGAAACACAGCTTCTTGGAATTAGTCGTCCAGAACTTCTAGAAAGTACAGCTCAGGTTTTGAAAAATATGGGTCGCAAACGTGCCATCGTGGTTGCTGGACCAGAAGGATTGGATGAAGCTGGTTTGAATGGAACAACCAAGATTGCTCTTCTTGAAAATGGCGAAATCAGCTTGTCAAGCTTTACTCCAGAAGATCTGGGGATGGAAGGCTACGCTATCGACGATATTCGTGGAGGGAATGCTCAGGAAAATGCAGAAATTTTGCTCAGCGTTCTTAAAAATGAACCAAGTCCATTCTTGGAAACTACAGTCTTAAATGCTGGTCTTGGTTTCTATGCTAATGGTAAGGTAGATAATATCAAGGAAGGAGTTGCCTTAGCTCGTCAAGTGATTGCTAGTGGCAAGGCCCTTGAAAAACTCAGACTGTTACAGGAGTACCAAAAATGAGTCAGGAATTTTTAGCACGAATTTTGGAGCAGAAGGCGCGTGAGGTTGAGCAGATGGAGCTGGAGGAAATCCAGCCCCTGCGCCAGACCTATCGCTTGGCTGACTATCTAAAGCAACACCAAGACCGCTTGCAGGTAATCGCTGAGGTCAAGAAAGCTAGCCCTAGTTTGGGAGATATCAATCTCGATGTGGATATTGTGCAACAGGCCCAGACTTATGAAGCGAACGGAGCAGTGATGATTTCTGTTTTGACAGATGAAGTTTTCTTTAAAGGGCATTTGGATTATCTACGGGAGATTTCCAGTCAGGTAAACATTCCGACGCTTAACAAGGACTTTATTATCGATGAAAAGCAAATCATTCGAGCTCGCAATGCTGGTGCGACAGTCATCTTGCTCATCGTTGCAGCCTTGTCAGAAGAACGTCTCAAGGAACTTTATGACTATGCGACAGAGCTTGGTCTGGAAGTTTTAGTGGAGACTCACAATCTAGCTGAACTAGAAGTAGCCCACAGACTTGGTGCTGAGATTATTGGGGTCAACAATCGCAATTTAACCACCTTTGAGGTCGACTTGCAGACCAGTGTAGATTTGGCTAAACATTTCAAAGATGATTGCTTGTACATTTCTGAATCTGCTATTTTCACAGGGCAGGATGCGGAACGAGTAGCACCATCCTTTAACGGAATTTTGGTGGGAACAGCTCTCATGCAGGCAGAAGATGTAGCCCAGAGAATCAAGGAGTTGCAGATTGACAAAGGTTAAGATTTGTGGACTATCGACCACAGAAGCGGTGGAAACAGCCGTATCAGCAGGAGCCGACTACATCGGTTTTGTCTTCGCACCTAGTAAAAGACAGGTGACCTTGGATCAGGCTGCTGAGCTGGCAAAGCTTATTCCTGCAGATGTCAAAAAGGTTGGTGTATTTGTTTCACCAAGTCGGGCAGAACTGCTAGAAGTGATTGACAAAGTTGGCTTGGACTTGGTTCAAGTTCACGGTCAGGTGGCAGATGATTTGTTTGAGAATTTGCCTTGTGCCAGTATTCAGGCTGTGCAGGTGGATGGAGAGGGGCATGTGCCCAATTCTCAGGCAGACTATCTACTCTTTGATGCCCCTGTGGCTGGGAGTGGCCAGACCTTTGATTGGGGGCAACTGGATACGACAGGACTAACTCAGCCCATCTTTATCGCAGGTGGGCTTAATGAAGAAAATGTAGTACAAGCAATTCAACACTTTACTCCCTATGCAGTCGATGTATCGAGCGGAGTGGAGACAGATGGACAAAAAGATCATGAAAAGATTAGAAGATTTATAGAGAGGGTAAAGAATGGCATATCAAGAACCAAATAAAGATGGATTTTACGGAAAATTCGGCGGACGTTTTGTCCCAGAAACATTGATGACAGCAGTTTTGGAGTTGGAGAAGGCCTACCGTGAAAGTCAGGCAGACCCAAGTTTCCAAGAGGAATTAAACCAACTCTTACGTCAGTACGTGGGGCGTGAAACTCCCCTTTACTACGCAAAAAACTTGACCCAGCATATTGGCGGAGCCAAGATTTATCTCAAACGTGAAGACCTTAACCATACAGGGGCCCACAAGATTAACAATGCCTTGGGACAAGTTCTTCTGGCCAAACGCATGGGTAAAAAGAAAATTATCGCTGAAACAGGTGCTGGTCAGCACGGTGTGGCAACTGCAACTGCTGCAGCCCTCTTTAACATGGAATGTACTATCTACATGGGTGAGGAGGATGTCAAACGCCAAGCCCTCAATGTGTTCCGTATGGAGCTTTTGGGAGCTAAGGTTGAGGCAGTGACAGACGGTTCGCGCGTGCTCAAGGATGCTGTTAATGCAGCCCTTCGTTCATGGGTAGCAAATATCGACGATACCCACTATATCCTTGGTTCTGCCTTGGGACCTCATCCATTCCCAGAAATCGTCCGTGACTTCCAAAGTGTCATCGGTCGAGAAGCCAAACAACAGTACCGTGATTTGACAGGCCAAGACCTACCAGATGCCCTAGTAGCCTGTGTTGGTGGTGGTTCTAATGCCATCGGGCTTTTCCATCCATTTGTAGAAGATGAGTCAGTAGCCATGTATGGAGCTGAAGCAGCAGGACTTGGTGTGGATACAGAGCACCACGCAGCTACCTTAACCAAGGGTCGTCCAGGTGTCCTTCACGGTTCTCTCATGGATGTGCTCCAAGATGCTCATGGTCAAATTCTTGAAGCCTTCTCTATCTCAGCAGGTTTGGACTATCCTGGTATCGGTCCAGAACATTCTCACTACCACGATATCAAACGTGCCAGCTATGTTCCTGTGACAGACGAAGAAGCCTTGGAAGGATTCCAACTCTTGTCTCGTGTGGAAGGGATTATCCCAGCCTTGGAATCTAGCCACGCTATTGCTTTTGCGGTGAAATTGGCCAAAGAACTCGGTCCAGACAAGTCCATGATTGTCTGTCTATCAGGTCGTGGGGACAAGGATGTGGTTCAAGTCAAAGACCGCTTGGAAGCAGATGCAGCAAAGAAGGGAGAAGCTAATGCCTAAGACTCTAACAGAAAAATTGAACGCTATCAAAGCAACTGGAAAAGGAATTTTCGTTCCCTATATCATGGCTGGAGACCACGAAAAAGGTTTGGATGGACTAGCTGAAACAATTCACTTTTTAGAAGATTTGGGTGTCTCGGCCATTGAAGTGGGCATTCCTTTTTCAGATCCTGTCGCAGATGGACCTGTTATCGAAGAAGCTGGTTTGCGTAGTTTAGCCCATGGGACTTCGACACAAGCTTTGGTTGAAACCTTGAAAACTATTGAAACAGAGGTTCCGCTGGTCATCATGACCTACTTTAACCCCCTCTTTCAGTACGGTGTTGAGAACTTTGTCAAAGAATTGGAAGATACAGCGGTTAAGGGTTTGATTATTCCAGACCTGCCTCATGAGCATGCCAACTTTGTAGAACCATTTTTGGCAGATACAGATATCGCCTTGATTCCCTTAGTTAGTTTGACGACAGGGATTGAGCGCCAGAAAGAATTAATTAAAGGGGCAGAAGGATTTGTCTATGCGGTTGCCATCAATGGGGTGACAGGGAAATCTGGCAATTACCGTGCAGACTTGGACAAGCACTTGGCACAATTGCATCAAGTGGCCGACATCCCCGTCTTGACAGGTTTTGGCGTATCTAGTCAAGCCGATGTAGAACGCTTCAATGCGGTGTCAGATGGCGTTATCGTTGGTTCGAAAATTGTAAAAGCCCTCCATCAAGGAGAGCCGATTCAGGACTTTATCAAACAAGCAGTAGCTTACCAAAAATAATCACACAAGCAGCGAGTAAGAGGAAAGGCACGAAAGGAAGTTTTTCCTTTTTCTTTTGCAGGAGAAAGGCTAGAATCCCTGCAGCAGAAGCAAACTGAATCAAGATGAGTAATTCTGTTGCGCTAAAGACGATAGCACAAGAAGCTAAAAAGAGAAAATCCCCTGCACCCATGCGGATATCGATAAAATGAGCCAAAATTCCAAGAGCAAGGAAGAAGACCATGACTAGATTCCAGCCAGAGGAAGCCATGAGAATTAGGTGGAAAGTCATCCAGACTAGTAAGGGATATTCCTGATGGCGAAAGTCGTAGATACCTAAGATCAAACCAGCGGTGATTAGGACGACTTGTCCCAAGGAAAGCAATTCCCAAGACCAAGCCAGAAAGAGGAGTCCTAAGCCTAGTTCAAAGAGGGCATACCAGACTGGATAAGGAGCCTTGCAGTAGCGACAGCGAAAGTGATTAAAAACCTGCGAGAGAATCGGAATCAAATCTAAGGGACGCAAGGGAGTCTGACAGGAATCGCAGTGACTAGCAGGTTGGATAATGGATTGCTCTGGAAAACGGTCAATGACCAAACCGAGAAAGGAAGCGAGAATGCTCCCGACAAGAAAAAAATAAAAATCAATCATACTTATCTATTCGTAAAAAATGGGAGAAGTAGTATAATGGAGAAACATAGATAAGATGGTGAGGAAAAGATGACAATTCGTTTTGAAGAAAATGTGAGCACAGAAAACGCTCAGCTCGTATGCCAATGGTCCAACTCCCTAGGCAAATCCTTTCAAGAACAATGGATGGGAACAATGATTCCTTTTCCCTTGACAATTCAAGTTTTGCAAGATTTGGAAGGAATCTTTTCAATCTTTGAAGGACAAGAGTTTGTGGGGCTTATCCAGAAAATCAGGCAAGAAGACAGCAATCTTCATATTGGAAGATTTTTTATTAACCCCCAGAAACAGGGGCAAGGCTTAGGTAGCCAGGCTTTAAGGAAATTTGTTAGTTTGACCTTTGAAAATGAAGACGTAGATACTATTTCTCTAAATGTCTACGAGGCAAATCAAAGAGCTCAGAATCTTTACCAAAAAGAAGGATTTGAAATCGTTCAAATAGTTGAAGCACCTGTAAGAAAACACATCATGAAAAAGGGGAGATAGAAGCAAAAAAGAGGCTAGGAAAAGTCTTTGAAATCAGAAAAAACGCATAGTATCCAGTTTTGAACAACCTTGATATTATGTGTTTTATTGTGGGAAGATTTACTTCATTTTCTCCTGAAATTGTGTTCCTGTCCAGTCTTCCTCTTGTATTAAATTTTTAATCAAACTCAACATATTTCTGTTTAAATAACTCAATTTTATCATCACAGTAAGTGATTAAATCTCGAGCTTTCTCAAAAGTATAGCCTTTTTCAGATACAGATTTCACTTTCTTCTCATCAAAATAGTAGCCAGTCAAATCAGTGATTTCTTCTGACAATGTAAGATAGTAGCCTGTTTCAATTCCCTCGTCTAGATTTTTGGAAAATGACTTCATCAAGCGTCCGAAGAGAGACTTTTTCGTCTTTTCATCACTGGAATCATTCCCCAAGTTGGTTGAAATCAAGCCAGGATGGTAAGAATTGACGGTGATGCTTGAACCTCTTAAAAAGAAGTCTCTTGCTAGATAGCGTGTCATCCAAATAGTGTAAAGTTTGGAATTATTGTAGGCCAATCCTGGATTATAGTTGTTCTCAAATCCAAAGTCCAAATCCTTAACCTTAGCAAAATGATGCATATAGGAAGAAGTATTAATGACACGGCCGTCAGCCGTTTTTTCTAACAAGGGACTTAGCTCAGTTGTTAATATATAGGGAACTAGAACGGATAACATAAAAGTCAACTCGACATTTTCAGCACTTGCTTTTCGTTTTTTTCCTGCATACAGGCCTGCGTTATTAAACAAGACATCGATACGTTGAAAGTCTCGCTTGATTTCCTCCACAAATCGATAAACATCGTCTAATTTTGAAAAATCTGCAAGGTAGCTAGAAACTCTGCCTCTCAAGGAGACTGAACGAACCTCTTGAGTGGCCAATTCAAGTTTTTGGAGATTTCGACCATGGAGGATAACATGATGCCCTTCACTGGCCAATTTCTTTGCCAAATGTTTACCGATACCGTCAGTAGCACCTGTAATCAGAATCGTTTTGACCATATTAGTCCTCCAAGAAAGCCAGTAGTTCTTTTGAAAATTCGTCTGCATATTGGAAAATCGAACCGTGGCCAGCATTTGGATAGATGATCAGCTTACTATTTTCGATTTTTGCATGCATATCGTAAGAATTTTCCGTTGGAACCTGCATATCCTTATCCCCGTTGACGATTAAGGTTGATTGGGTGATAAATTGAAGGTCGTCCTGAGAATCTTTCCCCCACCGTTTAATAGCTTTAAGTTGAGTTAGGAATCCTGATAGGTTCATGTCTTTATCCGCAAATTCCTTTGTTCTCATCCCCATTCGTCCTAGGACTTTCAAAGCTTCAATTTTTCCTTGTTCATCATGATTATAGAAGATATAGCGTTTAGGATCGATGCGTTCGAGTCCCGCTTTAAACATATAGTTAAAGGTTTTCCCTGTGACCTTATCGACCTCTTTTCCGCCTCGAGGTCCTGTTCCAGCCAAGATTAAACGATTGACTAGAGTAGGCTTGATTCGGATGATTTCTTGGGCAATCATACCTCCCATAGAAAGGCCAAGAAGATTGATTTTCTTGTAACCAAGCGCTTTTACAAAGTCAATTGTCTGCTTAGCCATTCCAGGAATAGTCGGAGCAACTTTACCTTGACTGGCTCCGACTCCAGGAAGATCGACTACAATGACATGGTGCTTTTCAGCAATCAAGTCTAAGAGTTTGGGATCCCAGTTATCTAGAGTTGCTGCCAAATGGACTAGCATCAGAAGAGGCAGTTTTGATTTACCTTTACTGAGTTCGCGATAAGCGATTTTGTTCCCGTCGACTGTGATGTATTTGTTTTTTGTAGTAAGATATGACATTGTGTTTTCCTTTTTATTTCTTAAAGCTGAGGACTGTTTTTCCACGTGAGCGACCATTAGCGACCTTGTCTAAGGCGCTATTTACCTCTTCAAATGGATAAACTGTATCGATAGAGGGTTTGATTTCTAATTTACTAAAGAGGTCAGCTACCTCTTGTAATTGAGCACCATTGCTTTCTACAAAGATAAAATGGTAGTGGACACCATATTTTTCTGCCATCTTATCAAATTTACGACCTGTTAAGCCTAGAATAATCTGTTTCCATTTTGGTAGATTCATGCGTTTAGCAAAGGCACCATTTGGCATGGCACGAAGTGAAACAAGATGACCTCCTTTTTTCATGATAGACATTTGTTTTTCAGTTTCAGCTCCACCGAGAGTATCGAGGACATAATCCACCTGACTAACAGTTTTTGTATAATCCTCTGTTTTGTAATCGATAAATCTATCTGCTCCTAGTTTCAAGACACGCTCAGCACTATCTCCAGCTCCATTGGTGATGACCTTCAAACCTTTGGCCTTGGCAATTGGAATGGCCATTCCACCAACTCCTCCAGTACCACCAGAAATAAAGATCGTTTTCCCAGCTTGAGCGCCCATGAGGTCAAGAGCCTGCATGATAGTCAAGGCAGTAAGCGGAACAGCAGCAGCTTCCTCGTCTGATAGATAGTCTGGAACCTTGGCTAAGGCTTGGCTATCGACAGCTAGGTATTCTGCAAAGGCTCCGATATGATCAAGTGGCAGACGGCCAAAGACACGGTCTCCTACCTGAAAGTTGTTAACTTTCTTTCCAATGCTTTCAACGATCCCAACGACCTCATTACCTGCAGTTTGAGGAAGTTTGTAAGGAGCAATCATCTTGACTTCACCACGAGAGATCATGTTATCGAGAGGATTAACCCCGGCAGCGGAAACTTTCACCAAGACTTGTTTGTCGGTAATACTTGGTTTAGCGACTTCTGTGATGTTCAGTGTGATATTGTTTTTGTTATAAGTAGTGTGTTGTGCGGCTTTCATTGTCTTCTCTTTTCTGTTTTAATATAATTCAATAGACTTGTATTTGATACAAGTTCATGTTGTTTCTAGTAAAAACTGACTTGATATCAAATCAGTTTCGGACTTGTTTGGCTTGTTTATATAGATTGTCAATGACATCTTCTAAAGTTTGATTTGCTAATTCCTTCTCTAATTGAGATTCGGCACTAGCGAAAAGCGGTGAAACTGCTCCTTGGATATGTTTTCCAACGGGACAATCGGGATTACTGTTTTGATGAACAGGGAATAAACTAATGTGATTGATTTCTTGA
Source organism: uncultured Streptococcus sp. (assembly GCA_963517545.1). Taxonomy (GTDB): domain Bacteria; phylum Bacillota; class Bacilli; order Lactobacillales; family Streptococcaceae; genus Streptococcus. The sequence continues at coordinate 32,329 of CAUQGR010000009.1, forward strand.
GTAGCATAGTAGATCTCTAGTAAAGTCATTTTCTTTGGAGACTTACTGAGTTGATAGCCTGTTTTTCCTTGCTGGGAATGAATCAAATCTGCATTTTTCAATAAGGAAATCACCTTTCGAATGTAACTAGCGTTAGTCCCAACACTAATGGCTAATGCTTGAGAACTTAATGTTTCCTTGCTTTCACTAATCATTGTTAAGATATGCAAAGCAACTGAGAATTTTGTATCCATCTGAACTCCTCATTTGATAAACTTGTATCAGGTACAAGAACAAGTATAGCATAAATTAAAAGAAAAGCAAGACTTTTGTTTTAAATTTTTTAAAAATTTAAGTGCAATCAGATTAGAGATGTCTGGAAAGGGTGTTCGTAAAATTATTACTTGACAGTAGAACAGATAAACAAAAAAGCCTTGAAATCAAGACTTTTCCTGTTGTATGTAGATGCCCCCTACAGTCGATTTAGAGTTAAAATAAGTAAAAATGAGTAACAAAAATATTGATAAATCAAGGTTTTGCCACTCTCTAAATCGTATGTAAAAATAAAAGGTAGAACAAAAGTAGAACAGATTATTATTTTTCTTCTTTATCACAAAATCTCCCTACGGTAGTAAGGAGATTTATTTTTTATTGTGATTTTTTGCGTTTACGGTATACAAGACCAATAGAAGATAAAGCTGTGATGATCGCAAGGGTAGCAGTATTAGTACGCTTTTCTCCTGTATTTGGAAGTTGTTTCTTAGGTTCTGCTTTTGCATTTGTAGCTTGTGCAGGAGCTTGATATGTTTTATCGTCTTTAGTTCCCACTGTCGCAACTACCGCCTTATTTTGAGCCTTCCCATCCACAACATCAACTACTTTACCGTCAGCATCAAGGACAGACTTAACTTCCCCACCTGCGTTACGGATTTCTTCTGCTCTGTCTTTCAAAGCCTGCAAGCGTTGTTGTTCAGCAAGGTATGCGTCATGGTCGGCTTTGAGTTGCTTAAAGTTCTCATACACACGAGCCTTAGCTTCTGCGATACCCCCAAGGCGAGCCAACTCTTCCTTAGCAGTCTCCAACTCAGCACGAAGTACACCAAGTTTAGCATTAACGTCAGTAAGCTCTTTGTCCAAAGCCTTAAGGACTTCATCACGGTGTGTAAGAGCAAGTTCAAGTACTGTATGAGTGTCAGTAGCTTCTTTAGATGCTTCACGTTTACGGAATAGGTCTTGACCAGCTGACTTACGAGCCAAGACTGCTACATCATGAGCTTTAGTAAGAACTTCCAATTCACCTTTGGCGGTTGCAAGAGATTGGTCAGCAGTAGATTGTTCAGCTTTAGCAGTCTCAAGAGCTGTTTTAGCATCAGCAAGAGCCTTAGCCTTGTCAGTAGCATTTGATTTAGCTAGAGCAAGCGATTCCTTAGCAGTTTGCAAAGCTTTAGTGTCCTGTGCTAGTTTGTCTTTAGCGTCAGCAAGAGCCTTTTCAAGCGCTGGAACATCAATCTTGTTACCTACTACGTTAGATAAATGAGTACGAGCAGTAGCAAGGGCTGTTTCTGCGTTGGTGTAATCAGTTTGGGCTGATTGGACAGATGTTTTAGCTTCGTTAGAGGCTTTGACTGCATTATCATAAGTTGATTGAGCCAATGAGAGTTTTTCTTGGAGTTTGGCAACTTTGTCAGCAGTGCTTGGAGCGGTTACGACTTTGGTTTTGTCGAATTTTGCATTTTCTGATATAACATTATCAGAAATCTTAGAGTACTGAATAACTGAGGTAAAGGTGTTGTTAGAACGGAAACCTAAACCTGTGTATTGCATATAACCCACATTGTTATTTTTAGGCAGTACCCCACTCAAGCTTGTAGCATGACCCCATTTAGCGTGAGAGTCGTTGAATAGCATAGACAATGCGTCATCATAAATACGGTTTTTAAGGTCTGCAACAGTATCTGCAGTATCATCACTAAAACCTGCAAGCTCACCTAGTAGGACACCATTAGCTTTTCCTACCTCATCCAATGCTTTGAAGTCATGACCGTACTCTTTAGTAGATTTACGAGCAACTTCATCTGCAATACGGATTGAGTCTTCTGTTACCTTAACATCACCAGTACCAAACTGTTTACGGATCTGGTTAATAAGGTCTGCTGCAAATAATGATAACTCTTTACGAGTTTCGTAGTCAAGATTGTTAATATCTACCTTAGTGTTTTGGTCTTTCTTAGACGCTTTAGGGTAAGTTAAATCGTAACGGTAAATGTCTCCGTCCTTAGAATAAGTAATCTTTCCGAAGTTCTCATACTCTTTATAAGCAATAGCTTTAAGTTTGTCTGAAAGCTCTTGACTTGGGTTAGCAAAGTACTCTTTAAGAAGAGAAACATACTCTGAACCTAAGTTAATAGTATAGTTTCCAGCTTTTGAGTCTGCAAGCTCTTCCTTAGCACGGTCGAGGTCGGCTTGAGCTGTAGCAATAGCTTGGTTTTTGTTGACTTGGTCAGCTTTAGCACTAGCAAGGGCTGTAGTAGCTTGAGTGAGAGTAGTTTCAGCTTGAGATACCCCACCTTGAGCGTCTTTGATAGCTTGGTCTTTGTTAGATTGAGCTTTTTTACCATTATCAAGGTTAGTCTGAGCAGTTTCTACTGCTTGAGTGTCAGCACTAACTTGGTTAGTAAGCGTAGCTACCTCTTTTTCAAGGGGAGCAACATCAGTAGTAGATGAAAGAGCATCTACTTTTTTCTGAGCGTCAGCTACCTTATTAGCCGTATCAGTGGCAGTTTTCTCAGCATTAGATACTACCTTAGTTTGGTCAGCAACCTTTTCAGCAGTCGCAGATACAGACTTATCAGCATCAGCTACAGTCTTTTCAGCCGTAGCAAGCTCGTTAGCCTTCTTGTCAGCGTCAGCCTTAGCTTCAGCAACCTTTTCAGGTGTAACCGCCTTAGCTTCTTCTGTCTTCTTAGTAGTATCAGCGATAGTTTTTTCAACGTTAGCAATGTTTGCTTCAGTAGATGCAACAACTTCTTTTTGCTTAGCTACATCCTGATTAGCCTTATCTGACTCAGCTTTAGCCGTATCCACGTCAGCTTGACTAGGAACTTTAGCAACAACCTCGTTATTGGCAACTACTTTTGTTGCAGGCTCATTAACGGCTACCTCCGTTTCGCTAGCAGATACCCCAGTAGATACCCCTAGAGCCGAGATTGCAAGCGTTGAAATAACTGCGCCTGTACGCAATTTTTTGATGGTTCCGTGACCTTGTGTGTTTGATTCCATCATATAAACTCCTTTATGTCTTAAAAGACTGTTTTATGAATAATATTATACCACATTTTACAGTCTTTTAAATATTATTCTTTCAAAAATTTCAGTCTTTTGATAATGATTTATTCAACGAGATAAACTTGTATGATAGTTATGAGGTACTATCATGACTGAAAAAATAAATTTAAGAGAATTTGTTGCAAAACAAATCAGACTTCTAAGACTGAAAAGCGGTATGACACAAGAATATCTAGCAGAAAAAGCTGATTTGGGTTTTAACTATATATATAGGTTAGAAAATAAACAATTAAACGTTAAGCTTGAAACCATTGAAAAAATTATACAAGCACTTGAAGTTGATATGAATACTTTTTTTAATATTGAAAATCAAAATCAAAGCGGAGAGTTTTCACAACTCATTGAAGATATTAGAAATCTACCGACAGAAAAAAGAGAACCTACTATAAAGGCTCTCCGAGATATATTAAAACAAATAAATTAAGCCAAGTATTTTTGAACTTGGCTTTTTTAAATTTGCTAATTTAATTTTTAGTTTCTCCCTTTATATCATGCTCTGTTTTAGTCTGACTGTGAATAAATTTAGGTATATCTTCACCATTCAATGCTTTCTTAGCATTATTGAATAGCCAATCTAGTAAAACAAATTTATCATAAGTTTTTCCAAATTTAATGTTAAATTCATTCATCCCCGCTAGTCCATTAGTTGCTTTTTCAATGCAATCCAATAAACCTAACTCTTCTAGACGTTCAACTAACATAAATGAATCAAGACGATTATCTAATCGAGATAATATTTCAATATTTTCTTCAGACTCCAATAGTTTTTCAACAAGAGGAAGATATTCAATGGCTTTCGACAGCGTATCTAATTTGCTAATAATTTCAAATAGATTATCTTGTTTAGAGATATGCTTATAAAAGTAATCAATCCATACAATTAGAGCGTAGTCATTATTTTTAGTTTTCTTATTTGGGAACTCTACATTTTTTAAGCTTGATGCTATGGAGTTTTTTAATGATTCTGCTTGTTTATCATCTGATAATACAGCTTTTGCCATATTTCTTAAATCAAGTTTTTCTAATTTATTAGTGATTATATTAGATACTTCTGTAATATAATCTTCATTTTCCTTCCCTATTTCATCCACAATAGTCTCTGCAAATCTTTCTAATGCAGTAAATTTTTCGTTTGTATTATCTTTATCAAAGGAAGGAAAAATAGCTAAATAATTATTTTTAGAAACTACCTTACCAGACAACAAATTTTCTGCCGTCTTGTCGCTCACGTTAACCTTTTTTTCTAGATAAGCAGTTTTGGCTTCATAATCTCCACTAATCCTTTGTTCTTTTTTGAACTCTTTAAATTCTTCCATATTGTGCATCAAATTAACTGTAACTGCAACAAGCATGCGTTCTTCTTTTTTTTCTTCCATAGTAAACATCCTTTACACAAAAAGTTTATGTATCATTTTAGCATTAATACATTTTAAACGTCAAGATATTAACGGATTTTTATAAAAGTTTAGGGTAAAACGTTTTCAATAAAAATCTTACAAAAATTTATTTTTTTTTGAACCAAATAATCTCGATAAATAATAAATTCTATTCCACTGAAAGTGCTATGTAGCAAGCTTTAAACAATAGTGAGAACAGAAAAAAATCTTTAAAAAAACCAAGAAAAATTATTATTTATATTTTAAGTGAATTTAGGTAAAGTCTTATCAGTTTTTATGGAATAATTAAGATGTGAGGTAGCTATCACACAATACATATCTTCAATAAATTTGAAAAGCCGTGAATTTTTTGATGTATTTAATAAAACGGTTAGAAATGAGGTAGCCTATGGAAGCTACACAAACAACAATGCAAGGTCGTCTTATTGGCGCATCAGAACTAAAAGACTATGCTTCTGGTCTCAGCACTGGTCAAACTCAATTAACCATCGGTGTACGAACTCCAGACGGCCGATTCAATCAAACAAATATTAAAGTTGATATGGTTAATGTATCTGACTTTGCGACTTTATTTGATGAAAAAGTAGAAATTGTTCTTGAAGGTGTTTCTATCAACGCCTACACCAATGGGAATCGTGCTGCGCTCTCAGTAAAAGCTAAGTCTGCTTTTATTGAATTGGTTTAATGGGTAATGGGGAGTATCTCCCCTTATCCTTAGAAAGGAATCATTATATGTCGTTTATATCTTGGTTGATTATCTTATTTGCTGGATTTCTTTATTTAGCTCTTAGGGTAAGTGAAATTAGAGAAAAGCAGAAACAGGATCAGACGCTTCAGTTAAACCTTCCAACAATCACAGCAGATATTGAACAGATAATTGAAGAAAGCGCCACTGTTTCAGGTCAAAAACTTCTTTTTGATAGTCGCTACACTCGATTCTTGCAAAGTAACGATGACAATAGCTCTCACATTGTTAGTTTTCCAATTATGTTATCAAAGAAACCTGATATCAATGAAGAAAGCTATGTTCAACAAGTCTTTTTAATACAGTTTAACAAATACCTAGCTGAATCTACAACCTATGAAAGCTGGTCAGACAAAGGGCAGTGGCTTTCTGTTACGCCTCAATTTGGAAAACTGTTACGGTATAATAATCAGTATTATCTAAATTTGGGAATTCAGTTTTCTTACACTTCTAAATAGGAGTATTAACAGATGAAATGCTTTCTTGATAAAAATCTATTTGAGTACAGAAATCATTTTTTCTGGGATATACCAGTTGAGCGTGTACCTCACGCTCTTTTGGTAGGCTCCTCAGGCTCAGGTAAGACCTATGCAACAAAGGTCTTTTTAGCAAGGTTTGCTTGTACCTACCCAGAAGCAACGTTCCTTATTGGTGATTACAAAGCTGATACAGACTTTGCCTTTCTAAATGGCTGTAAAGGATTTAAGCGATTTGATGAGGTTTCAGAATTACTTACTCTAGGATTAAAAATCCTTGAAAATCGCCAAAAAGGAATCGATAGTTCCAGAGAATTTGTAGTGGTTTGCTTCGATGAGTTCAATGCGTGGCAAAATAGCCTAGACAAAAAGGAGCGTGAACAAGCTATTAAAGACTATACTCGCCTTATTCAACTAGGACGGTCCTTTTCAATTTTTGTCATTATTTCCCAGCAAGATGCCCATAAAGCAAGCTTGGGGTTGTCACGTGATTCTATAGGTACAGTAATTGCACTAGGCAAATTATCTAAAGAAACGGTCTCAATGCTCTTCTCTGATGAAAAAGATGACATTGTGCGAAACAATCCAAGAGGTGTCGGCTACATGAAGATAGATGGGCAAGATAGTCGTCATATACTTGTACCAAGTCACAATTTACCTCCTTTAGAAAAACTGATTCGGGAGGCTATTCAACGTTCAGACTGCTATTTTCTTGATGAAGAGGCTGTTGACCCTGATTCACTTTAGAGAATCAGATGGTCTTACAGCCTCGCCAGCTTTAGCTGGCTGTTATACGGGGGACATGTAAAGACCCCCGTTCCATTTGACCTTGTTCTAAAGCTATGTAAATTCCACTTTAGGGTAAAATGCTCAATTCCCTTAAAATGCTGTTATATCAACGTTATTCTATAACTTTTTATTTAGGGTGATTACTTCTTGAAACTGTGAGAGAATAAAAGCGTAGAAATTTCGCTACATTACAATAAATAGTTAACTAAAGCAATATTTTCCGCTCGGCTAACTTTCACTCTTTAGGCGGATAGAAAGAAAATAAAATGATTTGTAAAAATGAAATTGAAAAGTATCTTCAAAAAGATAACGACCATAACCCAGTCATTATGACCAGTGTCGATGAAGCTACATTTGTCATCCAACCGACAGAAGATACTGTAGGAGAATATCCTGATAATTGGCATCAAATTGCTTTATCGCTGTCTGAAACAGTAGCAGAAAATCTATCCCTCCCACTTCTATTTGGAGATTATGTTCCACTGAAAACCTCACCAGCAGGCTATACTGATGGCTTTACCTTTCAGAATCTTCCCTATTATTTTGCGATTGCTTGGCATCAGACTAATTTCACGATGGGAATTATCCTGAAGTTTTCTGCATCGGCTTTGTCTCACTATAAAGCCTCCTATCAAGACTATTATAGTGAAGCAATTGACGTTCACAATATAGCACAACTGCTGTACGCTGACTATTATGACTTGCGTCTTTCACGTATTGACCTTGCTATTGATTACTTTAATTATCCAATGGCTGTCAATGACCTTTACCAAGGGTTAAAAATCAAAAAATATATTATCACCAATCATAAAGGACGTAAAAATATTTCTAATATTAGCGCTCAAGAAGTGAATGGTCAAGCGCAAACGATATATATTGGTAGCAAGAAAAAGAATGTAAATGCTCTGTTGCGGATCTATAACAAGTATCAGGAACAATTAGACAATCAAGGTCGCTATATGCACTTAACTAAGTATTGCAATTCTTGGGTACGCATGGAGGCTTCCTATAAAGGTACTTATAGCAATCAAATTCTAACCTTGCTGCTTGCTATTGATAGCTCTCAAGATTTGAGCAAGCTCATTGTCAACAAAATGATTGATAAATATTGTTTCCATGATGCAGAGACTGGTCAACTGTTGCCATTCACTAGTGATTTACTTAAAGGTTTTGGTATCTTCCCAGAGCTTGAATCCTTAAACTCCCGAAATAATGATTTATTAGCAACCATTTCTTATTTGTTAAAAGGTAGCGGATTTTATCCACTTCTAAAGAAAATTGAGAAAATTTGGGGAGTAGAGGCTCGTAATCATTTTATTATTCGTTTAATTCAAGAGTATGAGTGGAACTACATACCAAACCAAGATGTTGAGCTATGGCTTAACAAATTTAGCTCAGAACTCTCTCAATTAAATTATAAAGAGTATTTCGAAGATAGTTTTAAGCTATTCTATCAAAAAAACAATATCACTCCGAAACGACCTAAAAACAAAGAGTAATATTGCTTGAAAAATAGTATAGGGATGATTTTCATCATCTCTGTACTATTATCTCATAAAAAAGGAGAATTTTCTATGACTGAGATAAATAAAATTACTGTTGATTTAATCAATGTAGAGATACAATTGCCAGAAGATAAAATTATCGTTGATAAAAAAGAATATGATAATTTAAAACATAATTCTTCTCAAGGTAGATATATGTCCTTATCTGATGTTCTACAACTTCTATCAGTTTCAAGACCGTGGTTACTTGATAATGTATTGAATAACTCAAAAATTCGGAAAGAAATTGATGTTGAATTAAATCCAGATGGGTTCGTGAAATATCCTGAGAATCAAGGTGGACGCTATTTCTTTTTAGCCAGTAAAACAAAACAATGGTTTGAAGAAAACTTTAGAGAAATTATGGTATAATAACCTTGGCAAAAACCTTGGTTATCTAATGAAAGAGGTAACTAATGGCAACTTTTAGACAACGTACCAAAGGTGGAACTTGGGATTATAGAATTGTGGACAGTGATAAAAAACTTGTTGCATCTAAAGGTGGCTTCAGAACGAAGAAGGAAGCAGAAAAAGAAGCTTTAGCTATTGAATTAAAATTGATGTCAGGTGCAAAAATTAATTCGCAAGCTAGTTTATATGAGTTATGGGAAGAATGGTTTGATGTTGTTGTAAGGCCACTTGGGAAAAGTGAATCAACGCTTTTTAAGCATAAGAAGAGAGGAGACTTGATAAAGGAACTTTTTCAAGATAGACCGGCAACTTCTATTCGTTTTAGCCAATATCAACGAGCTTTAAATTCGTATGCTGAGAGGGTTACAAAAGATACTGTAGCACGACTAAACTCAGAAATCCGAAAAGTCATTCAGTTTGCTCAACGTGACCAATTAGATATAGTTGATTTTACTGATGGTGCGATTATTTCAGGGATGAAGAAAAGCAAGACAACAGACGAAAAATATATTGACAATATTGAAGACTATTATAAGATTTTAGTTCATTTAAAAAGTCATCTTAATTACAGTAAATCTGTGATTTCTTATCTTTTGTTTGTTTCCTTTAAAACAGGGATGCGTTTCGGAGAGATTTTAGGTTTAACTTGGGATTGCATTGATTTTGAAAATCAAGTCATTCACACTTATAGGCGCTACTATAATTATAAATGGAGACCACCAAAAACGGATACATCTGTTCGAGATGTACCTATAGATGAAGAAACATCCGAGGCTTTGAAGTTATTAAAGAAAGAACAAAAGCTTGTCTATAAGAATCAAGGTATTAAGGAAAAAGAAAATTTCCTTTTCTATGATGTTGTGTATGGAGTTCCTAGTAATAATGCAGTAAATCAAAGTTTACAATCGCTACTAAAAAAACTAGAAATTTCTCCATATAATTTAACAGCTACGGGTATTAGACACACTTATGCTAGTATGTTGCTTGCTAAAGGAATTGATATATGGGTGGTTGCTCATGTAATGGGTCACAAAAATATAAAACAGGTAACAGAAACATATGGTCATCTTTTGAAAGAGAAGAAAGAGAAAGAACATCAGATTATTCGAAACCTTTTAAGTGAGTATCCGTTGGTAGAACAAAAGTAGAACAGATACGAAAAAAAGCCTTTAGAATAAGGCTTTTAGGCACTAAATTATGCCCCCTACAGGGATCGAACCTGTGACCCACGGATTAAGAGTCCGCTGCTCTG